>NZ_QNRR01000002.1:908856-1181343 GCF_003315205.1 Roseimicrobium gellanilyticum
CAGTTCGGTGGCCGGTATGCCGTCTATGTAGCAAAAAACGTCAGCCGTGCGTAGACACGGAAGCACGTATTGCACCTGCGGCGCTTTGCGCTTTGCCCTCATCGTTGTGGTTCTTCCCGTCGGAAAACGGGGCTGCGGAAACAGCGAGCCACATCTATTGAATCACCTTAACGATGTCAACGCAAAAATTAATGGAGGCGCAAAATGCCGCCGACCGAGACTTTCAAATGCTCCCACCATTCCTGCGCCTTATCTGGGTTGTTCATCACATACCTCGCAGCGCCCATGAAGACCGTGGCCGCGACCGATTTCCAATTAAACTTGTTCAGGAGCTCGACCTGCTTTGCGAGATACTCGATTCGTCGTTGAAGCTCCTTTATTTGCTCTGCGGTCGCTTCATTCTCGGTAGCAACATGGTGTTGGAGGTCGGTTAATGCTTCACGCAATGCTCGCCTTTCTGCAGGAGACCAGTTTTCAAAATCCTCTGGATGCTCCCACACAGGGCTATCGTCTTCTTCCAGACTGACCCACTCGTCTTGAGCAGCCTGCTCTTCAGCAAATAGGCGAACATCCTCCAGAAAGTAAAAAAAATGCCGGGCAATGATGGATAGGTCGTACCCGTCGTTCTTATTGCCAAAGACCTTTTCCGCTTTGTCTATAATTGGGAATTCCGGAGCGAACGACGTGCGCTCACAGTCAAACAGGTAGAAGTTCAGCGGATTATCCAGAACTTTAAAATAGAGCGGCGAGTCCCGGTATCTCCACAAGCTGTGGGTAATCTTCCGTTCCACCTTGCTTGAGTACTTGAAGTCCGCGAGGTCAAATCCGGCGTTTCGAATCCACCCAGCAACTTGGTTTTTTTGCGTTACAAGCATAGAACAAGAAAGCTAAAAAAAACCCGTCGTTGTTTCCGCAACGACGGGCGGGGTCAAAGACTCCTAGCTGCTGATGAGGGCAAGCTGGAATACAGTTAGGGGTTAGACCCGCGATTATCAAGACCTAATTGAATCAATTCTTATTTCATATTACATACATTGTAACAAGTTATTAAACGGTTGGCTGGACGCCTAGAGGGCACGCTTCTGCCCTCGTTTTGAGCGAATTCGTGCGATTTCGCTGCAAGCCGATTCCTGACCGCCGAGGCTCGGCGGACTACTTTCCTGACTCGCCAAGGGACTCGCGAGCTACGTTGGATGACGCAACTCGCGGTGCTTCCCTCATGGCAATTTCCTCTGCGTTCTCTGCGCCATCTGCGGTTGGCAGATGGCACCGAGCGCGGGTCTGTCGGGCTACGCCAGCAGCTCGTCCAGTTCCTCGTCGGTGACGCCGGCGAAGATGGCGGCGTCATCTTCCAAGGCCATGTCCATGACGGCGCGTTTCTTCTGCTGGAGAGCCAGGATCTTCTCCTCGACGGTGCCGCGGCAGACCAGACGGTAGGCCGTGACGGGCCTCCCCTGCCCGATACGGTGGGCACGGTCGATGGCCTGGGCTTCCACGGCGGGATTCCACCAGGGGTCGACGAGGACGACCTCGTCGGCGGCGGTGAGGTTCAGGCCGTAGCCGCCGGCCTTGAGGGAGATGAAGAAGAGCTTCTTGTTCGGGTCGGTCTGGAAGCTGGCGACCTGGGCGGGTCGATCGGTGCTGGAGCCGTCGAGGTAGCAATGCGGGATGCCCTCGGCCTCAGCGTGACTCTTCAACAGCTTCAGCATGCCTACGAATTGGCTGAAAATGAGGGTCTTGTGACCGCCTTCGATGGACTCCTGAAGGAGTTCTTCGTAAACGGGCAGCTTTCCGGAGGAAAGGTTCGGGGCCTTGGGCTTGGCTGTGGCAGCGGATTTCTTGGCCTTACCTCCCTTGGTGGCGGGTGCCTCTACGACTTCCGCGGGCGCGGCGGCAGCTGCTCCCGCCTTGGGCACAGCCTTGATGCCCAACAAACTGAGATCATTGCACACCTGTCGAAGCCTCAGCAGCACCGTGAACATGGTCATGCGACTGCCTCCCTGGCCGGAGCGCTGGCGGGCGACGCGGATTTCCTCGCGGCCTTCCTCGAGGAGGCGGTGGTAGACGGTGCTCTGGGCGGCAGTGAGCTCGCACCAGAGGACTTTTTCAATCTTCTCGGGCAGGTCCTTGGCCACCTCCCGCTTCGTCCGGCGCAGGATGTGCGGGCGGATGAGGCGGCGGAGGCGCTCCATGATGACGGCCGAGGGCGACTTGGTGCTGCCGGATTCGGTGGACTCGGCCGTGGGGGCCGAGGGGCCGAAGGCAGCACCGGCGCCAGCACGGCTACGCATGGGCGTGTAGGTCGGAGCGGCGTTCCCAGACTCGGCGGCAGCGGCCTTGGCCAGGGGCTTCACGAAGCGCTCGTTGAAGTCGTCGTAGATGGGCAGGTAGCCGGGCAGGGTGAAGGAGAAGATGGACCAGAGGTCCTTCACCGAGTTCTCCACCGGGGTACCGGTGAGGGAGAATCGGGACGCGGCATCGAGCTGCCGGACGGCACGGGCAGACTCCGTCTCCGGATTCCGGATGTAGCTGGCTTCATCCAGTACGATGGCGGCGAACCGGATGTCCCGGTAGTAGTCCAAGTCACGCTGGATGAGCGCGTAAGAGGTGAATATCACGTCGAACTCGGCAAGCTTCCTCAGGGCGGCGAAGCGCTTCGAGTCGTGGGAAATGTGCGTCTTCAGCTCCGGCGTAAAGCGGGCGGCCTCGTCTGACCAGTTCCCCAGGAGCGAGGTCGGGCAAACGACCACGGCGGGTCCGAGCGTGGGGTCACCTGCACGAGCGGCGAGGATGAGCTTCAGCAGGGCAAGGGTTTGGACCGTCTTACCGAGACCCATTTCATCCGCCAGGAGCCCCCCACCGCCGGACCGGCTGTGGCGCTCCAGCCAGCGGACTCCCTCGAGCTGGTAGGGTCGCAGCATCTCCCCGAAGCGGCCGAGACGGCTGCGGATGACGCCTTCCTCAAGGAACGGCACCGGGTCCAGCAGTACTGGGCTGCCCGCCGGCAGGAAGGCCTCCAGCGCCTCCACCTGGCGGCTGCGGATGGCCACATGGTTCCCGCCAGTGAAGCGGGTATTCACATCCTGCAGGGTGGATTCCAGCTCCTCGCAGCTGTCCACGTCAATGAGGTAGCGTTTGCCATCGCGGCCCTGGTAGTCGCGCTTGCCACTGCGGATGAGGCGCAGGACGTCCTGCCGCGGTATGTGGAATCCGTCCGAGGCCTCGTAGGCCACCTCAAGGGACAGCCAGTCCTGGCTGGTGCTGGCACCGAGAGGCGCCGGGCCGGAGGCGGTCTGGGTCGGTGCGAGCGGTTTCCGCGGGACCTTGATGTGTGGTCGGATGATTTCGAAATTGCTGATGAGGTTCCGGAACCCGTCAGCCTCGGTCACTTCGAACCGTCGGCGGAGCTTTTGGAGATCTGATGAGAGGAAATGTAAAACCTCACGCTCACCCTTCATCTCAAAATGATTGGGCACATTTGTTGCCAGAAATCCCGTGGATTGAAACTGGCGCTGGAGACCAAATTCGACTGGGAAGTTTCTGGTGTAAAATACCAGTGTGTTTTGCTGGTCCTGAATGGGATAGGTCGCGTCGGAAGGCGGAGGCGTTTCTTGTGGGGAAACTCCAGCATGCCGGGAGGCGTCATAGTGCGGGTGCAGCAGGGACACTTGGGCCGTGAGCTGGCGCTGGGAGCCATCCAAGCGGCACTGGAAACGTGGGTTGGCGGGTATAAGGCGGATATTCTCCGCGCTGTCCGGACCTGGCGGGAGCTCGAAAAGCTCGGAGATCGCCGTCAGGTGGCTGGCGACCCAGGCGATAGGCTGCCGGACCGGAGCACCGGTAATGAGTGTGCTCCACATGGGCCGCAGGGCCTCAGGGACATGCGGTACAGCTTGGAGTGCATTCGCCCCCGAGTCGTAGAGCCAGAGCGTTTCGCCGAGTGTTAGCAGTGTGTGACCAGCGTCAGAAAGCTGGAACACAACGAATTGTCTCAACTTATCAACTTCAGAATGGAGAATCCAGCGTGCCGCACTGGAAATGATTAACTTATCTTTATTGATGCTTAAGACATCCGAAGTTTTTGCCGTGGAGGCTACCGTCGCTGGCTTGTTGACCCCTGCCCCACTGGGCAAGGTCGGGTGCACATCCGGGTGGTCGATGAGAGCCTCCAGCAGGTCGCTGAGGTCATCGGCCGGAAGGCGCAGGTGCTGGGGCGCGGTCTGCCCAAGAGGCAACTGATGATCGTGCAGCCACTTCGCAACGGGAAGATCGCGAGGTCCGTCCGCGTCCGGATT
This sequence comes from Roseimicrobium gellanilyticum, assembly GCF_003315205.1. Taxonomy (NCBI): domain Bacteria; kingdom Pseudomonadati; phylum Verrucomicrobiota; class Verrucomicrobiia; order Verrucomicrobiales; family Verrucomicrobiaceae; genus Roseimicrobium; species Roseimicrobium gellanilyticum. The sequence goes on from NZ_QNRR01000002.1 coordinate 913,152, forward strand.
GAACTGGATGGTCACCGGCACGGACGCGGTCTTGGACCCCGTGAGCTGGGTGAAGTGCGGCGTGGAAATGTGGACCGTGTAAGTCCCAGCGGGTACGTCCTCCTCGCTCAACTCGGGTCGAGCTGGCTTGGCGGGTTCGGCGGGAGCGGCTGCTCCCGGAGCCCGGCTGCCGGGTGATGTGCCGGTGGCCGGCGAGAGCCCGGGCACCGAACCAGCAGCCCCCCCCTGCCCTGCGGCTGCCACAGGCTCGGGCCTTTTCCCCACCAGATGAGGGCTGATAATGGACAATGCCACGGCAATGGCGTGGCTGCAGATGAGACCACGGCGGGCGTCATTGCACCCGCACTTCGCCTCTGTCCGCATGCCGCCCGCAGCCACCAGGGTGGCGCGGAGAGCCCGCTGGCCGAGGCCCACGTCTCCTTTGAAAATGATGCCGTCCCGCGTCGCATTGGCCACCTGGCCTGTGCGCACGTATTCCCTGGCCGCTTTCATTGCCTGCCAGCCACCGATGTCTCCTAACCACTTTTCCGTTACCTCCATGGGGATTTGTCTTGCCGTGAAGGTGGATTGTGGTGGAATGCCCCGCTTGTGCAAGCTGAAGCTGCCGTATGAGGATTGTTGCGATTGCGAACCAAAAGGGAGGCGTGGGAAAAACAACCACGGCGCTGAATCTGTCCGCGTGTCTCGCGGCGAAGGGATGCCGGGTGCTGTTGATTGATCTGGACCCACAGGCGAATGCCACGAGCGGCTTGGGCATCGCCCAGGAAGAGGAAGGCAGCCTGTATCCGTGCCTGGTCGGTGACGCCCAGCCACAGTCCGTGATCCGCAGCACACGCCTGCCGAATCTCTCCATCATCCGCAGCCATCAGGAGCTGGCGGGCTGCGAAGTGGAGCTGGCCCAGACCGGCCACCACCTCACCCGCCTGCGGGATGTGCTGCACCCGCTGCGGTACACAGGCCACTTCGACTATGTGATCATGGACTGCCCGCCCTCCCTGGGCGTGCTGATGACCGGGGCGCTGGCCGCGGCGGATGAACTGCTGGTGCCCATCCAGTGTGAGTACTTCGGGCTGGAGGGTCTTTCCAAGATTGTGCAGATCGTGCAACAAATCCGCGAGAGCGGGGCGAACCCAAACCTGGCGCTCGAGGGCATCGTGATGACGATGTTCGACTCGCGTATGAATCTCTCCCAGCAGGTGGTGAATGACGTGCGCGGCTACTTCGAAGGCGTGGTCTATCAAACCATCATCCCGCGGACCATCCGCCTGGGCGAGGCCCCGAGCTTCGGCAAGGCGATCATCGAGTACGATCCCTCCGGCAAGGGCGCCCAGGCGTACACGTCGCTGGCGGAGGAATTTCTCGCAAGGCATGGCGCGCCGGCAGCGGTGGCGAGCGCGGCGTAGTTTCCGGTGAGTGGTGCGGCGGTGGTTCTTGTGAGAATGCGATGCTCTGGACATTCACGGCCAAAGAACTTTCGGCAGGCCACTACTACAGTGAGGCAAGGCGGTACGATGGCAGGAGCCTTTCCCGCGATGGTGGTGAAGATGCCATTGGCGAGACGATACAGGAGGCTTACATGGCTGAGCTGGCCCTGGGCACGCATGAGTTCGAGGCGTCCTATGACGTCACCAGGAGCTTTCTCTGGAAATGGAGCGCCAGGCGGAATACCGAGAACCCGAACTCGTGGGTCGTAACCGGACCGCTGGACAAATGCGTGATCTACAACGCAGAGACCATGCTGCTGAGAGTCGCGCTATGCGCAGACGTAAGCACCTGGCAGGGTCGGATAGCGGAACTGGCAAAACCCAACTGTGGTTACTTCCATGAGCTCGTCAGGCTCTAACTGTGACGACGAAAGGTCCATGGCCGGGGAACTTCTCGCTCAACTGCTGAAGGATCAGGGTTGCGGTCCGGGACAGGTCATCGGTGCGGAGACGCGCAGCCGCAGCATGGACTACCGGGAACGCGGAGAGGATATCCCCCTCATCATCCTGCCCAAGGCCAGGGGTGAAGTGGTCCAGCAGTTTCGCGACGTGGCCCTACAGAGGTGTCGATTGGAAAAAGCCTTCGGCAATCTGGACAGCCTGGAGTTAGACATTCAGGAGTAGGAAGCCATCCAGGATTGCTTCGCCAATCCCGCAGAGGGATGGGAAACATTTCGCAGCCGTTTTCCCCAGTCAAAGGGACTCGTGCAGGCGAGCTGCCCGGCATTCACCCCCGACTTCAGCCAGGCGATGATCGAGTACACGGTCATGGGTCCATTTGGGGAATGTTGCCTCTATCAGAGGGAAGATGACCAATGGAGATTGGTGGAAAAGAAATGCCTCTGGATAGCATGAGCGGTAACACGACCACCCACCCCGCCCTTTCCATTGTTGCCCCTGCGGGTGACTGGATTCGCACGGGCAAAAAGCCGCTGGAGATTCGGCGCTGGCAGCCGGAGGAGCTTCCACTACGGGACCTAGTGATTGTGCAGAATAGCATCCAGCTGGGTGGCGATGGACCTGCCGAAGATCCCAACGGCATGGCCGTGGCGATCGTGGATGTGGAGTCGGTTGCAGCGTGGCGGGAGGATGAGATCGAGCCTGCCTGTGCGACCTACTGGGAACCGGGCTGGCTGGCGTGGCCGTTGGTGAATGTGCGGCCCATCACGCCACCCATTCCCTGCCCTGCCCGCTTGAGGATTTATTCGGTGGAATTGCCATTGCGTGGCGAGGTGATGCAGGCTACGCCCTCTCCCAAAACGAGCCATGAATCCCAGGACCCAGGAGTTGATTGATATCGCACGTCCGCTGGTCCGGAACCTCACCTTGGGACGTTCCGATTTCTCTGCGGCCACCGTGGCCTCTGCGATTCGCACTTCGAGCGGGAATGTCTACACGGGCGTGTGCATCCACCTGAGTTGCGGCCTCGGCTTCTGTGCGGAGCATGCGGCGGCGGCGGAGATGATCAAGGCGGGCGAGACGCGCATCGAGACCATTGTGGCGGTCGCGGAGGATTGCATCCTTTCGCCGTGTGGCCGGTGCCGGGAGTTTCTCATCCAGGTTGACCCGGCAAATGCGGAGGCCAATGTGGTGCTGGAGGGTGGTCGCGAGGTGAAGCTCGGCGATTTGCTCCCCCACCATTGGCTGGTATCTGGCACTGAGGTTACCTCCTGATCTGAGACACATGACCTCCCCCACCCGCATCCACATCACCGGCGCTTCAGGCTCGGGATGCACCACGCTTGGGCGGACACTGGCAGAACGGCTGGGCGTGCCGCTGCTGGATACGGATGACTATTTCTGGCACGCGACGGTGCCTCTGTTTCAGAAGAAGCGGGACCGGGAGGAGCGGAATGCCGGCTTGAAGCGTGATATGGCCCTCCACGCGCAGTGCGTCATTTCCGGCTCGGTCATGATGTGGGACTCGGAGCTCGATGACGCTTTTGATCTGGTCGTCTTCCTCCACGTGCCGGATGAGGTGCGCATGGCCCGGCTCATCGCACGGGAGACGGAGCGCTTCGGCACGCCGGACGCTGAATTCATCGCTTGGGCGGCGACGTATGAGACGGCGGACACCACCACCCGCAGCCTCGCGCTGCATCGGGAGTGGCTGGCGCAGCGGACGTGTGATATCCTGCCAATTACAGGCAACTACACCATAGAGGCAAACGTGGCGCGAATACTCTGTCACCTGGGAGAACCATCGTCTTCGTCTACACCGCCATGCCCTACCTTCAGCTCGACGTAAACGGCCGCCATGCGGTGCACAACAAGCGGCAGCTCGCGCAGCGCCTCTGTGAAACCTACGCCCGCCTCATGCAGGTGGATATCCGCCGCGTGAGCGTGGCCATCCGTGAATCCGGCGAAGGAAGCCTGTGGCGCATCGTTGAAGGTGAGCCGGTGCCCGTATCCGTGCTCATGTGCGACATTCGCCGTGGCCGCTCGGCTGAACAGCGTATGGAGGTGGCCAAGGCTCTGTGCCAGGACTGCTGTGAGGTCCTGGGCTTGCATGAGGATCGGCTGAATGTGGAATTCACCCAGCACACGGGAGATGAGATGTATCATCCCACCTTGGGAGGTTTCAGCCCGGAGTGGAGCGAGGAAGAGGTCGGTGCGACGGTGGGGCAGTGAGGGGACGGTGTGTGGTGAGACGCGTGACGCTCACGGTTGCTCGTGTGTGAAATTGTAACCCCACTCCAAGTACCACTGCTGATACCTGCGGAGTAGCAGCTTCAGGGGAGGAATGTTGGTCGCTGCCCAATCGTAAGGATGCGAACCTTGGGTGAGCCATGGAGGAATACCTTCGCGTTCAGAGAGTCGATCTGGACCGCTGGAGAACATGGGAGGTCTATAAAACAACCCCCGAAGGGCCGGAATGGCCAGCGTGTAAATCATGAGCACAGCAAGGGCCGCGACAATCCACAAGGTGAGGGAACCTCTCTTGCGTGGCGACATGCTGGCAATGTAGGGGTAGCATCTGAATTGCAAGCTGCTTCGAAAGCTCTGAGCGGGAGAACGCTTTTCTGCCTCTTGATTTCATCTAAAAGGTGACGATGGGATAGCTTCTCGGAGAGCCATGGAGTGTACCATCCGTCAGGCAAAATCAGAAGACGCAGCAGGCATTGCGCATCTCATCAAAGTACTCGGCTACGGGTTGAAAGCCGATGACGTGCCCGCACGTCTGGAAGACTACGCCAACGACGCCAGCCGTGTATTTGTGGCCGTGCATGAATCAGGTGCGCTCGTGGGCTTTCTGAGTTTCCACGCCATTCCCCTCTTCCATGAGCCGGGTGCTTTGGGACGCATCACGGCGATGGCCATTGATCCGGAGCACGAGCGCCAGGGCATCGGCACCGCGCTGGTGGGCGCTGCGGAGGAGTTTGCCCGCGTCTGCGACTGCCTTCGCGTGGAGGTGACCAGCGGAGATCGCCGGGAGAAGGATGCGCATGTCTTTTACGCAAAACTGGGTTATGCCTCCGACTGCCGCCGCTTCCTGAAGAGACTTGAGAAGACCCCATCATGAACCTGATCATGTTCGACATCGATGGCACGCTCACCGCGAGTGACGTGATGGACGGCGAATGCTTTGTGCAGGCGGTGCGGGACGTATTTGGATTCGAAGACGTGAGTTCCGACTGGAGCCTCTACCGGCACTGCAGTGACTCGGGTGTGCTGGATGAGCTGTTCCACACACGCGTAGGGCGTGCCCCACAGCCCGATGAGGTTGCCGAGGTGCAGGCCCACTTTGTGAAACTGATGGAAGCTTCCATCGCCGCGCAGCCACTCAAGGCCATCCCAGGCGCGAAGGAACTGCTGGAGGTGCTGCTGACGGAGTCCCGTGTGGCCATCTCGCTGGCCAGTGGTGCGTGGGAATGCTCTGCACGACTGAAGCTGAGAAGCGCGGGGTTGGACTTCCCTCACATCCCCGGCGCCTTTGCCGATGATGCGCATGCCCGGGAGGACTTCATGCAGGCCTCGCTGCAGCGTGTCGCGCAGAAGCATGGCCGCGAGGAATTCGACTCCAGGGTCTACATTGGAGACGGAGTGTGGGATGTACGCGCCTCCCGCAATCTGGGCTTTGGATTCATCGGCATCGCCAGCGAGCAGTCACGCATCCAGCGGCTGCGGGATGAAGGGGCCAGCGTCATCTTCCCGGACTTCACGCAGAGAGATGCCTTCCGCGCAGCGCTGGAAACGGCCCGCGGGCAATCGAGGATGTGAACACGCTGCGCTTGTGAACGAGACATCCATCCTTCGCAAACTCCGGCCTGATGAGCTGCCGGCACTGCTGGAACTGTACCGGCATCTCCATGAGGACGATGATTGGCTTCCGTCTCCAGCCGGCTATGAGCAGGTGTGGGAAAGCATCTGTGCGAATCCCCTGCTCCACTACTTTGGCGCGGAGGTGACCGGCAGACTTTTTGCCACCTGCACGCTGACCATCATCCCCAATCTCACTCGTGCGGCTCGGCCCTATGGCGTCGTGGAGAATGTGGTCACGCATCCGGATTTCAGGAAACGCGGCCTCGCAACTGCCCTGCTGAGGCACGCTCTTGATTTCGCCAGAAAGGAGAACTGCTACAAAGTGATGTTGTTCACCAGCCGCAAGGACGAAGCCACGCTCCGCTTCTATGAGCAGGCGGGATTTCAGTCAGGCGTGAAAACCGGGTTCGTGGCGAAGCTGTGATGAGGGAATCAATTTCCAAGAACGTTGTTCAAAAGGCGTGCCCCTGTGTCTTGCGAAAGGGCCCTTCAGGTTACGAATTGCTGGTCTTTGAGCACCCACTGGCCGGCCGGCAGATTCCCAAAGGCACGATTGAATCCGGGGAGGATCCCAGCCTCGCGGCCCTGAGGGAACTGGAGGAAGAGTCAGGCATCAAGGCGGCTGGCATCTTGAGCCGCATTGCGAAGATGGAGATTCTGCGTACGACGTCTCTGTATCCTCACAAGGAGGTCCCGCGACTAGAATCTTGGCATCTCTACCACCTGGAAGTGCCGCAGGAAGTGACTACGCGCGAGCACTGGGTTCACGCGGCGGAAGGCAGCGCAGATGAGCAGGGCCTGCCGTTTGCCTACTTCTGGTTTCCCATCGAATCCTCCTTCGAGAGCTTCGAGCATTACTGGCATGAGGTATTGCTGGCCGTGCAGAAGTACTGCGCAGGCCTGTCGTTGTCGCAGTCACCCACGGATGCATCATGATTCGCGCTGTCTTCTTTGATCTGGATCGCACCCTGTTGGATCGTGACACCTCATTCGCAGCGTTTGCCTCAGCGCAGCACGGCCGGTTTGCGCACCGGATGCCGGGGATCGATGTGCGGACTTATGTGGACCGTCTCGTCTCGCTGGATGCGCTCGGCTCGGTGTGGAAGGATGTTGTGTACCAGCGGCTCATCCCCGATCTTGGCATCGCAGGTGTCGAATGGGAGGAGTTGTTTGCAGACTTCGATGCGCACATCGCGGAGCACTATGTCCCTTTCCCCGCCCTGAGCGAGGTGCTCGCAGCGCTCTCCAGGGAATACGCACTGGGCATCATCACCAATGGCAAAGGTGAATTCCAGCAGCGCACGATTCGTGCGCTGGGCATCGGCCACTACTTTCAGACCCTCTTGATTTCAGAGATGGAAGGCGTGCGGAAGCCGGAGGCTGAGATCTTCCACCGCGCTGTCGCCCATCTTGGATGCAGGCCTTCGGAGGCCGTGTACGTGGGAGACAATCCTGAAGCAGACGTGCGGGCCGCCCGTGCCGCGGGATGGAAAGCCATCTGGAAACGCAACGCCGCCTTTGCCGAGCCTGGGGCCGATGGCATCATTGATCGTCTTGAGGAGCTTCCTTCCTTGCTGAAGACACTGGACTCGCGAAGGTGAGATACCCATGAAGCATCGCATCCGTGCCGCCGCCCTCGTTGTGCAGGAAGACAGCATCCTGCTGGTACAGCATGTGTATCCGGACACGGGTGAATCCTTCTGGGTGCCACCGGGTGGAGGGATGGAGGATGTGGATGACTCCATCTTCGGGTGCGCCACCCGTGAGGTTTTTGAGGAGACCGGTATCACCGTGACGCTTTCGCGCATCGCCTATATCCGCGAGTTCTCCGAACCGGCGACCGATACCATGCACATGGAAATCTTCCTCTATGCCGAATCTGCTGAAGGCAGCGTCACCATTGAGCATTTGCCTCCCGGTCAGCCCGATTCGGACATGATCAAGGAATCACGCTTCGTCAGGCGCGAGGAACTCGCTGCGCTCACGGTGTATCCGGCCGAGCTGAAAGATGTGTTTTGGGAACATCATGCGAAGGGTTTCCCGGAGACGCACTATCTCGGTCGCACCCACTGACCAGGCCCCGATCATGAAGCTCCTGCTCTTTGGTCAAATCGGCTCAGGGAAATCTTATGTGGGAGAACTCTTCCAGCGCAAATTTGAGATTCCTTATCACGATGCGGACCGGGACCTGCCTGAGGAGATGAAGGAGGCCATCCGCAACCACCAGCCGATCACCGAGGAGATGCGGGATGACTTTGTGGAAAGGATCATCGGACGCATGCATGAGCTATCGCAGCTGCATGCGCAGTTCTGCATCGCACAGGCTCTCTTCAAGAACCGGCATCGGCTGCGGATACTGGAGGCCTTCCCGGACCTGCAAATGGTCTGGGTCCGTAGCAACGACATACTCATCCATACGCGACTGCATGAGCGTACCGGGCACGTTGCCAGCCAGTACTACGCGCAGATGGTGAACCCAAACTTCGAGGAACCCGCCCATGCTCATCAGGTGATTGAAAACACCGGTGATGAAACATGGGTCCACCACCAGATGCTCTCCGTGCTCACAAACAGTGGCGTACGGAGCGGGGGTGACTGCCGCCGCCTCTGAAATCATTCCGCGTTCGTCTCCTCGACCTTGATAGCAGTCTGGTGAATTCCACCGCCGTGAAGGTCCAGATCATGACAACCCCGAGCCAGTGGTACGCTCTGCCTCAGGAAGAAGTGTTCGTTGCGTGTCATGCCGCAACTTGACGTCCCCGTCACGACGCCCTACCAGAGACGCATCTTGATTGCGCACATTCAATCCAGTCTTCGTGAGGCGCAGGATGCCCTCACCCAATTGCTCTCCAACGAGCAGACCCTTTCGGAAATCGAGCGTGCCGCGACCCTGCTCATTGCCACCTTTGAAAAGCGTGGCCGCGTCTACTCCTGTGGCAACGGTGGCTCCATGTGCGATGCCATGCACTTCGCTGAGGAACTCACCGGTCGGTATCGCCATGACCGCGCTGCCTTGGGCGCCACCGCCATCAGCGATGCGGGCCACCTCACCTGTGTCAGCAATGACATGGGATACGAGCGGGTTTTCTCACGCTATGTGGAAGCACATGGCCGCGAGGGTGATTGCCTCGTGGCGTTGAGCACCAGTGGCACCAGCGAGAACATCATTCAGGCAGCGATTCAGGCAAAGTTCATCGGAATGTCCGTGATCGTCCTCTCGGGAAAACGCAGTGAGGAACTGGCACACTTGAGCGATGTCTACCTCTGTACTCCCGGCGGTCAGTATGCTGACCGCGTACAGGAGCTGCACATCAAAGTCCTGCACATTTTGATCGAGCTGGTCGAGCGGCACTTCTTTCCGCAAAACTACTCCCGTTCACAGGGCTCCTGAGCGCATGTTTTTGGCAATGCCATTACGCCTGCCTTTCCAAAGATGAACGACCACAGCGCAACGCCCTCCCCCTCGCCTGCCCGCGTCAAACGCCGCCTCGGTTTTCATTTCGCTCTCGCGGGGCTCATCATTGGCTTCCTGGGCCTTGGCATCGCAGCCTACCGGATGTCAGTGGAGTCCGAAGCACCGCCACCGCCCAAGAGTGAAAAAATCGCGGAAGTGCTGTCCAACACTATCAAAAAGACGGCTGAGAAGCTGACGGGGAAGAAGGGCCAAACGGAAGCTGCACCTGAATGGACGGCCTCCCGCAAGATGGGACTCGCAGCCTCCATCTGCGGATTCCTCGGCGTGGTGCTGGGTTGCCTGTCGTGGCTGAAAGGCGAGCGCTACCGGTGGACCTGGGCATCACTCGCGGTCGGCATCGCCGCACTGGCATGGTCCCACGTGGTGGTGGCGGTAGCAATTGCAGTAGCCGTAGCAGTGTTTCTGATGCTGTTGGGCTCCTAGCCTGCTGCCGCATGATGTCTCCGGCAGGGGTCATCGAAGTGCCCCCTTGCACGGGCGAGTCTGCACTACACGCTGACCTTCACTTTCGGAGCATCCTGCTTCACGGATTCCTCGGTTTTCTTGCCCAGAGACTCCCGCACGGACACATTCTTTTTGAGGCCATCGAGTTCCTGCGTGTGCTGATCAAACTCGGTTCTCTGCTGTTTGGTTGCCTTGACCGTCGTTTCCGCGTCCACCTTCTCGATGGCCACCTCCTCAAGGCGCTTTCGCCAACCCATCGCGAAGGTTACGGCTCCGGTGAGTTTATTTTTAGCACAGGTTCATTTCTTCTCCAGAATCCCGTCCAAAGCTAAAATGCGGGACGGGAAGGGTCTGGACCCCGGTTCGAAGGGGCCCTTGCCGCCTCAGAATCCCCCTTGCGCCCGCCCTCTTTCTCTGGCATGAAGACCGCCCGCTTTTTCACCTCAATTCCATGAGCCAGACCCCATACCGTACCCATCACTGCAACGAACTCCGTCCCGAGCACATCGGGATGAATGTGACGCTGTCTGGCTGGGTGAATTCGGCTCGTGACCAGGGCGGTGTGATTTTCGTGGACCTCCGTGACCGTGAAGGCGTCACGCAGATTGTGTTCCGCTCGGAAGAGAACCCGGAAGCCGCCAAAGCCAGCCATAAACTGCGCGACGAAGACGTGATCCAGGTCTCCGGCAAGGTGGTGAAGCGCCTCGAAGGCACGGACAACGACAAGCTCGCGACCGGCAACGTGGAGCTCGTGGTCTCCGACCTCAAGGTCCTGAACAAGGCCGCAGTGCTCCCCTTCCAGATCGACAAGGAACTGAGCAACGAAGACCTGCGCCTGAAGTACCGCTACCTTGACCTGCGCCGTCCGCGAATGAACAAGAACCTCCGCCTGCGCCACCGCGCGGTGAAGGCCACGCGTGACTTCCTGGACTCTGCCGGCTTCGTGGAGGTGGAGACCCCCATCCTTTCCAAGTCTACGCCGGAAGGCGCCCGTGACTTCCTCGTGCCGGCCCGCCTGAACCCGGGCCGGTTCTACGCGCTGCCCCAGGCTCCCCAGCAGTACAAGCAGATGCTCATGGTCGCCGGCCTGGAGCGCTACTTCCAGATCGCCCGCTGCTTCCGCGATGAAGACCTGCGCGCGGACCGTCAGCCCGAGTTCACCCAGATCGACCTTGAGGCCAGCTTCATCACGGAGGAAGACATGTACTCCCTCGTGGAAGGCCTGCTGCAGAGCGTCTTCAAGGCGGCTCGCGGTGTAGACATCCCCACCCCCTTCCCCCGCATGACGTGGAAGGAGGCGATGGACCGCTACGGCATCGACAAACCAGACACGCGTTTCGGCAACGAAATCGTGGACCTCGGCGATGTCTTCGCGAATACCGAGTTCAAGATCTTCCGCAATGTCCTCCAGAGCGGCGGTGTAGTGCGTGCCATCAATGCCAAGGGCTTTGCCTGCCTGACCACGGGTCAGATGAACCGCCTCAACGAGATTGCCGTCCAGGCGGGTCTGCCGGTGAAGAATCTGGCCTTCATCAAGTTGGAGAACGGTGAGTACAAATCCCCGCTGTGGAGGATCTTCACCGAGGAGGAGAAGGCTGCCGTCATCGCGAAGACCAACCTGGCGGAAGGCGACATCGTCTTCTTCGTGGCCGGCCCTTGGGAGAGCACCTGCACCATCCTTGGTCGTGTGCGTCTCGAAGCAGCCGCCATGCAAGAGACTTTGAAGGACAGCGACGCACTGAACTTCCTCTGGGTCGTCGATTTTCCCCTGCTCGCCTACAGCGAGGAGGATGCGAAGTGGTGCGCGGTGCACCATCCCTTCACCCGTCCCAAGACGGAGGACATCCCCCTTCTCGAAGCGGGTGAATACGCCAAAGTCCGCGCCGTTGCATACGACGTCGTGCTGAACGGCACCGAGCTCGGCGGAGGTTCCCTGCGAATCCACGAGAGCGATCTCCAGGCAAAGATGTTCACCGTGCTCGGCGTGAATGATCACGAGCAGCAGGAGATGTTCGGCCACATTCTTGAGGCCTTCCAGTTCGGCGCGCCTCCCCACGGTGGTCTCGCCCTCGGTCTCGACCGTCTCGTCATGCTCGCTGCTGGTGAAGACAGCATCCGCGAAGTCATCGCCTTCCCGAAGAACAACCGCGGCCAGGAACTCATGACCCAGAGCCCCAGCACCGCCGACTTCAAGCAGCTCCGCGAAATCTACATCCAGAGCACCTTCAAACCGAAGACCAAGGAAGAGGAGCAGAAGGCGCCTGCGGCAGTTTAAGGAGGTTAGACCTCTGGTCTGACAGTGGACGTTGGGCCTCCGGCCTGACGTCTGGCCGTCGCTCGGTCAGAAGGCTGCAAAGTCATCTGTGAACGAAAGCACCGTGCATTCCGTCAACTCACTCAGCGCTCTCTTTTGACCATCAGTCAGAGCGTTGTGAACCAGCAGGACTTCCGCCTCGCTAGCGTTGATCTGAGAGACCAACTCCTCCACTTTTCCGGTACTGAAGAGTGTGCGCTGACTTAGCGGCCGGTCCATGCGACTCGCCCCTCCTGGCGTCTTCGAGCGGGAAACTCCCCTGCGCTGCAGGAGCCGACCAACTGTCAATCCCCCCAACTGCCGGACCGCAGATTCCATTTTCTCCAGGATTCGTTCGGGGGTCTCATGCCGTGCGGACAAGAGAGCACAAACGAAACATCTCTTGTTTCGAATCGCTTTCACGGCATGAGGTAATCGTTCAGCGTCCGCCCAGCGCAGGTGGACGGATGAAACGTCGTGCAGAACACCCAGTCCTGCATTTCCTGATCATCAATCATGACTCTCGGCTTCGGCAAGAAGGCCACGAAGCACTCCTCGATCCCAAGCTCTATCGCAGTTTGCCTGCAGTAGTCCGCTCCGCCCGCACTCCACAGGTAGAGCTGTGCTCCGTCGACCTTGAGCTGCCGAACGTGCTCAATCACGTCCGTCATCGGGATGCGCGTGGTTCCGACGGTTGTCACCAGCGTGCCGTCGACGTCGATGAAGAAGATCATGGAGTCGCCATACAGGGGAATGCAGGAGCCGTCCAGCATATGCCCGTCCGCCCAATCCCATCCCCTCTCCGTGCCTGGATTTGGCTTGCGTCTTCCGGAGGAATTTTAGACGATGACCTTGCCCACCGTGTCCGGATTCATTTCGGGAGACGCTCTCCGTAACATCAGCTTCGCCTGACCTATGACCACCTCTGAAAGAAAACAGATGCTGAAGCGGAATACCATCCTGTGGCTCGTGGCCATGGTCGCGCCGGGCATCTTCCACATAGCTCTCGGCTCGACTCGATTCCCTTGGCCCATCATCATCCCTCTCCTGCTGTTGGGGTGCCTCCTGTCCTCAAATAACATGCTCTCCAAAGCAATGGGCAGTCCATCAGACACTCCTGCGGGAACGAACCAACCCTGAGGACGGAGTATAAGGTCATGGATGCCTCCGTTCCGTACACGGGAATTTCAGTGCGGTGCGGCCAGTGCGCCATGTTCATGGCGACTTCTTCTCCAGCATCCGCCAGCACCAGTCCGAATATCCCTCCAGGGGAATCCGCAAGGGCGTATTGTACGTCAGCCAGTGATAGGGTCTTCTGTAGGCTTGTAGCCACCCAGGCGGCATCTCGTTGAGCATCCATCCGTCCGCCACGAATGCAGTCCCCTTAAACGTACTCCTGGTCACCCACTGCGGCTCAAGCATGATCCCGCTCACTACCGGTACACTCAGGAGATAAAGAAAAGGCACCGACAGGACCGCAAGACTCCAGCAGGTCACAGACGGTTTGCTGGACGAGGAGGACATGCGTGGATGCTGCTTACTATTGTTCCAGCATGCAACCACGGCAAGCTTCCGTGCTTACATGCATGCATAGCCTGTCGAAGCTATTTAATATCCATTTATCCACCTATCAGAGTTCACCTCAAGACGAAATAGTTTCATGACCCGCTTGCGCGGGAAGCGGTGCGTGCCTACGATCCGTGCTGCTGTGCATACACGGTTGTATGCACACAAAAACTTCCTGGTCTAGTTCAGCTGCCCAACCATCTTCTTCCAACCGGGCCCTCATATGGAATTGTGGCAAGCACTCTCAGTCCTTGGAGCATTGGCCCTTATAGGGCTCCTGTTTCTGCTGGTTCGTAAAGTTCCCGGCATGGCAAAGCGCAATCAGGATTCCAGTGCTCCCGTCGTGAGCGCCTCCACGTCGAAGGGCGTGACCGTAGATTACCGCTCGAAGGTCTACCTGATGTCCAAGACGGAGCGCTCGTTCTTTGGAACCCTGCAGGAGCAGATGGATGGCAAATTCGTCGTCTTCTCCAAGGTACGCCTTGCGGATATCGTGAAGCCCGTGTCCGTCGATGGCCCTTCCTGGTGGACCGCCTTTCACCAGCTTTCCTCGAAGCACATCGATTTCGTGATCTGCGATCCGGCCAGCCTCGCCCTGGTGTGCTGCATTGAGCTGGATGACGCTTCCCATGAACGGGATGACCGCAAGGGACGCGATGGCTTTGTAGACGCCACCTTGGCGGCCGCAGGCATTCCGTTCCTCCGTTTTGCGGCGTCCAAGGGCATCAACTCCCATGAAATTCGGGAGAAGTTCTGGCTCACGATTGGAGCCCATGTGCCCTGAGGCAGGTGCAGGCCCATCACTCCCAAACTCACGGGGCAATCGGCAGGATGGGTGGCGGCTTCAAAGGGATGCCGCCGCTTGAGCTACGACCCATGTCTTTGATGTCTTCCTCGGCCTGTGCCAGGTATCCCTTGCACCACCGGAAATACGAGTCCGAAATTTTCTGCACTGGCTTGGGCGAGTTTTCATAGGCCCAGAGATAAGGGCTGCCGTAGCTGCGCAGCCAGCTGGGCACCATGATCTGGCCCCCGCTTCCACGGGAGAAATACGCGACAAGCGGATTCACGCTCAGCGCGTACAGGCCAATCAGAATCAATACCGGCAGAACCCACCTCGGCATGAAGGAATGGTGTCCCAGAAGCCCCTGACCGCCACTGCAAAGTTGGCGTCGGGGGGATTTTCCACGGGTCCACGATGACGTGAAAACAAAAGGAGCGTCACAACTGGTGAGGCGCTTACCAACTTCCCATAGGGCTGGGATTCATCGCCTCCCACCCTGACCCCCGGAAACGACCACTCACCCTCCAGCGCAGATCCACGTCTCCACCCCATCCCCTCACCATGAGTTTCCCCTCCTACAATATTGCTGTGGCGGTGCAATTGCTGGGCCTGCTCCTCGTCATGGTGGGCATGGTGGCCATGCACTACCTCAAGGGAAAAGAGGAGGCCGTGTTCCGCATCCAGGAGAAGGTCCTGCGTGCTCAAGCGGACCGGGCTCGGGACCACCTCGATGACCCGAATGCACCCCGCTGGATCACCAAGGGCCTGGAGCGGGACCTGAAAAATTTTCTCCGTGCGCATCCGCCCGTGATTCTGCACTTTGGCGCGTTGAAAAATCATCGCGAGACAGTGACCTTCGCTCTGTCTCTTCAGAAGGTGTGCTATGCGCAGGGTTGGTCGTCTTCATTCCAGATCATTGATCCCGTCGTGGGTGTGCCCGTGCCGGTAAACGTGTGGATCACCGGCGATGCGGACTATCGTGAGGCCTTCGCGCACATCTTGCGTACCCACGGCATCAAGGTGGAGTATGTGGGAGCCACGCTGGATGGATGGAGCTACGGTTACGATGATGCCGGCCTGGGTGTGTATGTAGGTGTGAAGAAGGGGTAGTCATTCGAGGCAACTGGCTGAGCGTTGGAGGCGCACCACCACACCCCCTCCCGCGGGCGATTCATGGGACATACAACCCCCACTGCTATCCCATGAGAATCTTCGTCTACATCCTTGGATATCTCCTCCTCATCGGCGGCCTCGCCTGGGGCGCGCTCGTCATTGGTGTGCCTCTCCTGTACGTGCAGATTGCCGCGGTCATTTTTCTGGGCCTTGGTCTCATCGGCGCCGCTACGCGGACGCGCACGGCTCACGTAGTGACCACTCCACCCGCGACTACGGTGGTGGATGACAGGCACTCCCTGTAGCGCCAGCCTTTATCCAACAAGCACCGGCTGCGGCCCTCATGGCGTGGCAGCTGGTGCAGGCTTCAGGATGTGCGCAGGCTCCACACCGGCAGCAGTGCTGAAGAGGTCCACCTTGTCATTGGGCGGCTCATCATAGAGGATGCCATCGCGCGTCTCCACCACGTACGGCCTGCCAGTTGTGACGGTGAAGACGGTCACCACAGTGCCGTCAGATGCCTTGATGTCTGCCCGCAGGATCGGCCTGTTTCTAGAGGATGGCGTGCCGGTAGGTGGTGGGGTGACCAGCGTGACATCACACTCGCCCGGCACCAGCGCTTTGGAGAAGCCATCGTCCACCGTTCCCACCTGTCCATCAGGCAACTTTCCCGTGTTACGCGCTCTGGTGTCGGGGATGGCGAAGAGCATTTCATCTTCGCAGAGTCCGCTCTGGAATAGTTCGCGGAAAACTTCATTCGAGGTTTTTCCTTCGGGATACCTGCCGTCGTTCCCCATGGCATAGACGAGGAGCGTTGCGTTGATGAGCATGAACTGCCCCTGCACTTTCTTCGCCACCTCAAGAGCCTCTTCACGGCTCAGGTTCGCCCCTGCAGGCTGAGGCGCTGTTGCAGGAGTCTTCGGAGGCTGCTCCATGCGTCGTCTTGCCATCTCAGGCACCTCCACCTCCGCTTTGCCAATGTCCGAAAACGTCGCAGTGACATTGAACCCCTGCGTTCTTCCACCCTCCTCAAATCGCTGCTGCATTTCGAACAGTACCGGGACTCCCTCCACGACTTGAACGCGTACGAGCAACTTTGCGGGAATGGTCACCCCCTTCCGCTTCTCCACACCGAGAGCCTTTGCCGCTTCCACAGGTGCCAGCTCACAAGTGTAGAAGTCTCCCTCCTTTTTGAAGGCGGTGATCCTGCCTGAAATGTCCCCTGCCATATGGATGGGCAGCTTCCCGCCCGTGAGCAGCATGAGGTCTCTGCGCATGGGTCTGGGCCCTTGTCCCCGGGCTTCCTCTTCACCCTGCGGGTGTAGCAGGTCTCCTACGCTCTTCCACCCCTCGGGCAGCTTGATCAGACCTTTGCGCTTCTTGAAGACAATCTCGTACGTGCTGTTCGACGAGGCCTGCGTAAGAAACGCCCAGCCATCCCGCTCCGCCTTGCCACGTATGTCCAGAGCGCTCTGGGGTGTCCCGGGTACGGTCTCCGTGCGCCATTGGAAGCTGTGGTTGGACGCTTCCGCGAGTTTGCGAAAAGCCGCCTGCACCTCAGCATTGGCGTCCTGTGCCTTGATCTGGTGCATCCCGATCAGGAGGCAGCCGACACTGCCCATGGCCACCCATCTGCTGACTCCAAGGCGGCAGGCACCCAACCACGAAAGCGTCTTCATAAGGCCATCCCTTTCATTGCCGGTGATGCCGGCTGTTTGAATTCGAAAATCATCTGGCGGGCGCTTGGGGGAGAGCGCACGGGATCGAGGCCTTTTGCTTGTTAAGATAACAGAACGCCAATTCTCCGGCAAGGCCACCGGCAGCATTTCTCTTCAGGGTCACCCGCTATCAACAGAAGATCATCTCTTTCCCAAAAACCGATTCCTCCACATGCGACTGTAAGCGTCCAGGGGCACCTTCAGCGGGGTCTTTTCAGACAGCCATGCATAGGGTCGGATATAGGCAGTCGTCATCCATGAAACATGCTTGGGGTCCTTGGACAATGCTCGGAAATACACCGGTGGTGCGGTCAGCAGGTACAGCACGAACATTGCGACGATCGAGAAGACCCAGAGGACGGTGTGGGACCTGCTGACCTCCTTTGCATCACAGTGTTCCGGACCGTCCATGCCAGGGATTGTGGCGTTCTCAGCGAAGGAAAGCCAGCCAGAATCAGCTTGCCTCCCTTTCAGGACCAATTTCAGCCACTTTCCAAGAACCACGCGGCTGACGGCTCGCGATCCCTTTGTTGGAGGGTGCCATGCATGAGAAATCAGCCGCCTCTTACGTGCTCGAGATCTGCCGGAGTCGAGGGAGGCAGTTCAGCCTGAGGGATATCGTCTCTCGAATCCACGAGCTGCATCCCGAACTCACTGAGGAATTCCCCAGCGTTTGGGGAGATCTGGTACGACGAAAGAAAGTGCGCGTCTGCTACACAGGAGACACGCTGCTGTATGAAGTGGTGATGACCAGTCACGGCCACCACCCCCATCACAAACAGCACTGACCAATACCGTCTAAACGGACAGCTTCTCCGAGCACTCTGCCTTCAGCAGATCGGCCAACGTCTCACGGCGTGAGATCATTTGCACCGAGCCGTCCTCCTCCAGCCAGAGCTGGGGTGCACGGCCGATGGAGTTGTAATTGCTGCTCATGGCGTAGCCGTACGCACCGGCATCATGGAGCACGAGCAGATCGCCTGCTTCCGGCTGCGGAAGATCGCGGGGCTGCAGGAGTTCCTGGTCATCACGCGTGAAGACGTCGCCACTTTCGCACAGCGGACCAGCCACCACGATGGGCACCTCCGGACGCTGAGCACCATCATGCGGAAGCACGGTGATGCGATGGTAGGATCCGTACATCGCGGGACGCACGAGATCCACGAAGCCAGCATCCACCATGGCAAAGGTCGCACCTGCGCCCTTGATGTTGTCGCGTGTGCGCTTCACATCCGTGACCTTGGCCACGAGGATGCAGGTCGGCGCCACATAGTAGCGGCCGGGCTCGATTTCCAATCCGATGGGACGTCCCGCAGCCGCCACAAGGCGCTCACGGCAATCCGCGAAGAGCTTCTTCAGACGCTCCAGAGGCACCTTCGCCTGCGGGTCGCGGTAGTTGTGTGGGATACCACCACCGAGGCTCACGGAGCGGAGGTAGGGAAGCTGCGGCAGGAAGGAGGCGAACTCCTCGGCAAGCTGCGTGAGGTTGTCCACCAACTCATCAAACTGCGGACCGCTGCCGATGTGCGCGTGCAGCATGTGAATCGGGAAACCCGCGGCCTGTGCCGCCTTGTTGATTTCCGCGAAGTCTTCAAACCAGATGCCATGCTTCGAGCTGGGACCGCCAGTATCGCAGGCGTTCACGTGCCCATGGCCGAAGCCTGGGTTCACGCGCACGGAGATCGCACCCTTGTATCCCGCCTTCACCAGATCCTGAATCTGCCCAGGGCTGCCGATGTTCGGCAGCACGCCGTGCTTCAGCACCACATCGAGGGCATTGTCGCGGAAGACGTCGCAAGTCAGGCACACCTGCGCCGGCTCCTGGCCCCCCTGGAAGCCAGCCGCCAGGGCACGCAGCACTTCATTGCCGGACACTGCATCGATCCAGATGCCAGCCTTCTGCATCTCCTGCAGGACTTTCGTAGCCGGGCAGGCCTTCATGGCAAAGCGAGCCTGCACACCGGGGCTGTCGGTGATGAATTTGATGTCGGCAATGCGCTGGCGCAGCGTCGCGGCGTCATACAGCCAGAAGGGCGTGCCTGCCGTGTTGGCAAGCTTTTGCAGGAGCTCAGGATTCAGTGTCATGGAAAGCGGGAGACAGGGGCAAATGCGGCCTGTGAGTTAAGCCGGGGTGGCGGGGCGTGCAAGTGTGGGGTGAAGTGGGTGGGAAGCGGAAAGGAATGGCCGCAAAAGAACGCAGAGAACGCAAAAGGACTGGTCAGGGGTAACGCGAAGTGCGCAACGATGTTCTGGCTTGGTCCCAAACGTCCTTGTGGTTTCAACTCACCCAGAGCAATCAGACTTTTGCGTCCTTTGCGTTCTTTTGCGGCCATTTCCTTCCGGATTCGTTCACGCCGGTTGAGGTGCCTTCGCCGCTGTCGTCGTCACCTCCAGCAGGACCTTCTCAAAGTTCTCCGCCATTTTGGTCGCGGAGAAGTGCGCCCGAGCATTCACCTTCGCCGTGGCAGCCATCTTGTGGCGGCGGGCGTCATCAAGGAGCAGTTCCTCCAGTGCGACGGCCAGTGCCTGCGGATCATCCGGATCGCAAATCACTCCGCCCTGCGTGATTTCCAAAATCTCCGGGAAGGCTCCATGGCGCGGCTGCACGACGGGCACACCCACCCCTTGCGCCTCGGCAATGTACAGGCCAAAGGCCTCTCCATAGGTGGCTGGCACGGACAGCACGGAAAGTTCATGCAGGAACTGCACCTTGTTCTCGAAGCTCAGATTCGGTTCCCAGCTCACGCGGTTCTCAAATCCGGCCTCACGAATCTTCTTCTTCAATTCGGCAATGTACTTGTCATCTGCCTCTGTCTTCGTCCCTGCGATGCGCAGGCGGGCGCCGGGGATGGACTTCTTCTTCGCCAGCAAGATGAAAGCATCCACCAGCGTGGTGAGGCCCTTCCCATGAATCATCCGTGCGAGGTAGCCGATGGTCGGGCTGGGTGGCTCCTGTGTGGGACGCACGGGCAGGAACGTCTCGAAGTTGATCCCGTTGGGCACCACAGTCATCGCCTCCGGTCCTACGGCGAGCTTCTTGCTCATGACCTCTGCGTAGAACTTGCTGGGCGAGATGAACTTCGTCACGTGCTTCGCATTCTCCTGAAGCAATGCCCAAGCCTGGCTGCGGTATGGCTCGATCAGCGTATCCACAAACGCATCCTCCCCCTGCAATGCGCAGACGATGGGCTTGCCAGTACGCCGCTTCAGTGCCGGCGCCAAACCGATAAGCAAAGCATTCGAGAGGCAGATGACGTCCGCATTTGCCCCCTCGCAGATCCAGTCCACGAGTTCATTCCACACAGGCCATTGCCTGCCCTTCTCCCCCTCCAGGCTTCCCACTGTCATCTCACCGAGGTCGCGAGCACTGGTCATGCCCAACTTCGTGGACGCCCAGCGGAGAGTGGATTCGCTGTTCACCCAGCGATGAATGAACTTGGGCAGCTTGTGGAAGAAGGGAAACTTGTGCTGGAGATACAGCCCCACGCCGCCCACACGCACGCCCTGCTCCGGGTTCGCCTCGTCCGCATCCGTCACCAGCGGGAGATAGAGCGGCAACAGCAGCGCATCATGGCCACGCGTACGCAGCGCCTTGATGAGGGCATTGTCACGCAGGCAACTTCCGCAGTGAAAGGAGCCGGTACCGGGAGTCAGTTGGAGGACGCGCATGGGGGTCGAGGACAGACAGCGTGATGGGATGGTGAATGCGTGCAGGAGCGGATAGGAAACGCAGCAAAACGCAGTCCCCTTCCCTACTTGCTGTATACGAGCACAAAAGAAAAAGCCGGAGGGAAAATTCCCGTCCGGCTTCTTCGAAATGGATGTCGCGAGGCTTAGGCCTGGTCGTCCTGGCGTTCGTCGAGAAGTTTCACGAGCGTTGCTTCCTTGCCCTGGCGCTTGCGGAGGTAGTGGAGCTTCGCACGACGGACCTTGCCGCGCTTCACGATTTCGATCTTGGAGATACGGGGGGTGTGCAGGGGGAACACGCGCTCCACGCCTTCGCCGTAGGAAATCTTGCGAACGGTGAAAGCGGCATTCAGGTTGTTGCCGTTGCGGCGGGCAAGCACGATACCGGCGAAGATCTGCACGCGCTCCTTGTCACCTTCCACCACGCGGGTGTGAACCTTGACGGTGTCGCCAGGGCCGAAGTCAGGGATGTTGGACTTCTTCTGCTCGTCCTGGATTTTGCTGATGATAGGGTTCATGGAGCGGTTCTGTGTCGGAAAGAATATTGCCCCCGCAAGTGGGGAAAGGGGCCGAGATGGTGGCAGAGATTGTGGTCCGTGCAAGTGATTTGTTTTGGAAAGACGAAGGAACCGGTCGGCGGGCGGGAACGAGAAAAAACTGTTTTCCCGCCAAACGAACTATCGTTTTGCCCACGACTCCAGAACAAACATGAGCCACACCGTCTGGCTCAGCCTCCATGCACGTTTGTCGTCCACAGTCGCAGTGTAATAGCGCTTCAGATGGCGATCAACCTCAACGGCATCCAACCAGCCCCGGTCGCGGGCGGTGCGGCTGGTCAGGGTGTCCATGATGCGATCCTTCCAGCGGGGCTGGCGCATCCACTTCATAAGCGGCAGGGTGAAGGTCTTCTTGGCCGTGTCTCTGGCAATCCACTCGGGCAGCAGGTCTGCAAAGGCCTCACGGAGAATGCGTTTCCCACCCTGCATGTTCAACTTGGCCTCGGGAGCGATGCGGCCCGCAAGGGTGAAGATTTCGCGGTCGACCAAAGGCACGCGCAACTCCAGAGAGTGGGCCATGCTGGTGACGTCATTATCCCGCAGCAGGGTGTTGGCGAGGTAGGTCTCCGTTTCCAGTAGCAGGAGCTGGTGCAGCCATGCGTCAGGCGCGCGCTCGGAGAGTTTGGAAATGAGCGTGTCCCGCAGATCGTTGCGGAGACTGATGGCGTCCACCTTGGCTTCCGGACACGTCAGCAGGGCGGCAATCTCGGAGCGGTTGAAGATAGTCCGCGCATGAGCGTGCATCGCGGCCAGCTCGGTACCGGCTGCACCGCTGGCATAGGACAGGGCCTTCCAGGACTTATGCCCCTGCACCCCGGCCGGGAGGAACTTCTCCGCGAGCTTCACCAAAGGACCTGCGACCTTGCCAAAAGTGGCATGGGCAGGCACACGCAGGGCCAGGTTGATGAGGCGGTGGTAGTTGTACCCGCCGAACCACTCATCCGCCCCCAGACCGCTCAGGGTGACTTTCACGTCCTTGGCGGCCACTTGAGAGACCAGCCAGGTGTTCAGGGCGTCGCCCGTGGGTTGGTCGAGGCTGCCGAGGTAACCATCCAGCTTGTCGAAGAGGCCATCCGCCGTGAGCCGTTCGCGGGTGAACTTGCAGCCGAGGAAGGCCGCCGTGCGCGAGGCGGTGTCACTTTCATCTGGCACGCCCGCATTCTCCTCGTACCCGATGCTGAAGGCCTGGATGCCGGTCATCCCCTGTTCCCGCATGATGGCGGCCATGAGGGTGGAATCCAGCCCGCCGCTGAGGAAGACGCCCACCGGGACGTCGCTAATGAGATGGGCCCGGACGCTTTCCGTGATGCCATTTCGCACCAGTTTGCGGGCTTCGGTGGGGTCCGTGACCCACGCTTCTTTTCCCGGCCACTGCGGGATAAAATACCGCTCAACACTGAGCTTGCCCTGTTTCCACCGCAACAAATGCCCGGGTGGTAGCGAGCGTACACCCTCCAGCATGGTATCCGGCCCTTGGATGGAACCCCACCGGAAATACTGCGCCAGCGCCGCTTGGGAAACGGTCGCCCGGTCGCCCAGAAGCTTCCGCATCACCTTGATCTCCGAGCTCAGGAAGAGCGCCCCATCGACCTCCACGTAATAGAGAGGCTTGATGCCAAAGTGGTCCCGAGCGGCCACCAGCGACTCCTCCTGCTCATCCCACCAGGCGAAGGCAAACATGCCCCTCAGCAGCGAAAGCACCTGTGCCGGTGCTCTCTGTGCGAGCAGCGTACCGAGCACAACGGTGTCTCCCGTCGAGGACAGGGCCGCATCCTTCAACTCCGCATGGCGCAGATCGTGGTGATTGTAGATCTCGCCATTGAAGGTCAGCGTGTACCTGCCACCGCCGAACTGCATCGGCTGGCGACCAGCCGGCGACAGGTCCTGAATGGCCAGACGGCGGAAGCCCATGTACCAGCCGAGGCCTTCACTCTCCCCACCGACCGCCTCGCTGCCATCATCCGGCCCGCGATGCGTGATGAGCTTCAACGCCTCCGAAAGCTGCGCACGCCTCCCCTGCCCCAGTGGGCCTTTGGATTGGAACCAGCCGATGAATCCGCACATGGGAGAGGTGGAGAAAGCGAGTGGGTGAAGCGTCAGGATGAGGCGAGTACAAACGCGCGTGCCCGGAAATGAAAGGGTGGAAGGCCAATCGCGCTATGGAAATTTTAGGAAACCATTCAGGCGCGGATTGAAAGGGAGCTTCGCCAATGTGGCTCACGCAGGGGTCACCGTGAGCCACTTTGGCGAAGCCTTGTTTCAGGCCTAGACCGCCTGGTGTATCAGCATCTCCGCCACCCGCATGCCATCCACCGCTGCGGAGATGATGCCGCCGGCATAGCCTGCGCCCTCGCCCGCGGGCAGGAAATTCTTCACGCTGATGCACTCGCACGTTTCCGGATCGCGAGGGATGCGCACGGGAGAGGAGCTTCGGGTCTCCGCTCCAGTGAGTACGGCATCGGGCAAAGAGAACCCACGCAGTCCCTTTTCAATCAGTGGTACGGACTGAATCAACGTCTCGCACACATAGTCCGGCAGCAAGTCATGGAGATTTCCCCATGTGACGCCTGGCTCATAGGACGGCTTCACCTTTCCCTGTCCGGTGCTCGCCTTCCCCTTGATGAAGTCTTCCAGGAGCTGCGCTGGCGCACGGTAGTTTGACCCACCCATTGCGAACGCCTTTTTTTCCAGAGCGCGCTGGAATTTGATGCCACCCAGCGGGTCATTCGCGGGGAAGTCTTCCGGTCTCACGTCCACCATGAAGCCGGCGTTCGCATTTGACTCGGCGCGGGCGTAGCTGCTCATGCCATTGGTCACCACCATGTCCGGCTCGCTGGTGGCGGCTACGACAAGACCGCCGGGACACATGCAGAAGCTGTAGGCGGTGCGGCCGGTGGCGGCATGCACGGCAAACTTGTACGCTGCTGCGCCCAGCTTCGGGTCGCCCGCCCACTGCCCAAATTGCGACCGATCCACCAGTCCCTGGGGATGCTCGATACGCACGCCCACGGAGAAGGGTTTGGCCTCAAAAGGAACACCGCGCGCGTGCAATGCCTCAAACGTGTCCCGGGAGCTGTGTCCCACAGCGAAGACGAACTTGTCAGCCTCGATGGTCTCGCCTTGCGCTGTCACCACCGCTTGCATGACGCCCTTTTCAATCACCACGTCCTTCACCCGCGTCTCAAACCGCACTTCACCACCGAGCGCGATGATCTCCTCACGAATGGTACGTACCACCTTTATAAGACGATCCGTGCCGATGTGTGGACGGCTCTTCACGAGAATGTCCTCCGGTGCCCCGGCCTTCACCAGTTCGCGCAGGATCCATGGGATGCGGTGCTCGCGATCACGGATCTGCGTGTACAGCTTGCCATCGGAGAACGTGCCCGCACCACCTTCGCCGAACTGCACGTTCGAATCCGGATTGAAATCCAGTCCGCGCCGCCAGAAACCGGTGACATCACGGGCGCGAGGGCCTGCAGCCTTGCCACGTTCCAGCAGGATGGGCTTGAACCCCTGTCGCGCCAGCAGCAACCCGCACAGCAATCCACAAGGACCGGTGCCCACCACGACCACACGCGGCTTTTTGTGAATGGCAGGCTTGGCGGCCACCGCCGGCGTGCCCTCGCCACTCTCAGCTTGTTCCGATGCAGGCGCTTCCGGAAGCTCGCGATACGTCTCATCCGGCACGAGTTCCACGCGACCCGGCTTGCCGGCGCGCTTGAGCACGCCCTGCTCACGATCCACGTCCACCAGCAGCGTGTAGCAAAAGAGCACCTCATCCCGCTTCCTAGCATCCACAGCACGCTGCTTGACTTTGACGCGGCGAATGAAGTCCGGTTTGATACCCAGGATCTTGGAGATCGCCCGGCGCAGATCCTTGTCGGAGTGGTCCACGGGAAGGCGAAGCTGGCTGACTTGAAGCATTAGGAGGAAATGGGAGAACTCGCGTGGGAGCGGCGAGATGGGGACGTTCCCGTTTGGGATAGCACAGATTGGGCCTAGTCCAAAGGCAGGGTTGAAAGTCGCTGAGAAAGAATCCTTTCACGCCCAATTCACCACAGTTTCACCCGGGCTTCACACTCGTTTCATGGCAGGCGGACACACTGGCCATGCAAACAACCCGGATTCTCCCCATGCAACCTCGAAGCCTGCCCCCGCCCATCCCCCGCTTTTTCACAGTCCTTACGCTGGCTGTTCTGTGTCTCACACGCCTCGCCATCGCCGTACCCCAGCCACACCCCCATGGCGATGGCCCGCCGGAAAAGACGCTTTCCCCATACTTCAAGGTGGTGGGCGGAGACCCGAATGCGGAGGCCTTTCCGCTGAAGTCCACGGATGTGAAGGCCAGCATCGCCGGTGTCATTGCGGATGTGCAGGTCGAACAGGTCTACACCAACACCGGGAAAAATCCCATCGAGGCCATCTACGTCTTTCCCGCCTCCACCCGCGCCGCCGTGCATGGCGTGGAAATGCACATCGGTGGACGAGTCATCAAATCGAAGGTGCAGGAAAAGCAGGAGGCCAAGACCACCTACGAAAAGGCCAAGAGTCAAAACAAGACCGCCTCCCTCCTGGAGCAGCATCGGCCCAATGTCTTCCAGATGAGCGTGGCAAACATCCAGCCCGGGGACCAGGTGCGCGTGATTCTGCACTACAGCGAAAAGCTGCCTGCCACGAACCATGTGCATGAGTTTGTATTTCCCACCGTGGTGGGTCCGCGTTACTCCAGCAAAGGCGCTCAGACCGAAAAGTGGGTGCAGAATCCGTATCTCAGTGAAGGCACGCCGAACCCCACCACTTTTGCACTGCAAGTGGACGTGCGTGCAGGCATGCCTCTGCAATCCCTCACTTCACCGAGTCATGACACCGCCGAGGTGAAGTTCACCGGCAAGGATCAGGCCACCGTCTCACTCGCGGCCAGCAACGAGACCGGCAATCGTGACTTCGTGCTTCGGTACCAACTCGCCGGTCAGCAGGTGGCCAGTGGACTGCTGCTGCACAAGGGTGAGACGGAGAACTTCTTCCTCCTGAACATGCAACCACCCGCCCGCGTACAGGCCTCCGAGGTGCCGCCTCGCGACTACCTCTTTGTCGTGGACGTGAGCGGCAGCATGGACGGATTCCCAATCGAAACATCCAAGGAATTGATGCGTGGCCTCCTGAAAGGCATGCGTCCGCAGGACACCTTCAATGTCCTGCTCTTTGCCACCGGCAGCCGTGTCATGGCAAACGCCTCCGAACCTGCCACACAGGCAAACATTGATCGCGCCATCCGCCTCATCGACCATGAGAAGAGCGGAGGTGGCACGAACCTGCTCAACGCACTGCAACTTGCCGTCGAACTGCCTCAACCCGCGGGTGTATCACGAAGCATCATCATTCTGACGGACGGTTATGTGGACATTGAAAAGGAGGCGTTCCGCCTCGTGCGCCGCGAACTGGGCAGGGCAAACGTCTTCAGCTTCGGCATCGGCACGGCAGTGAATCGGTGGCTCATCGAAGGCCTGGCTCATGCCGGCATGGGAGAGCCCTTTGTGGTCTTGAAGAAGGAAGACGCGGCCGAGGCAGCGAAACGCTTCCAGGAATATGTGAGCACTCCCCTGCTCACCGACATCCAGGTGCGCTACGAAGGTTTCGACGCCCAGCAATCGCAACCTGAGTCCATCCCCGATGTATTCGCGAACCGTGCCATCGAGGTCATTGGCAAGTGGCAGGGCGAGCCCAAAGGACGCATCGTCATCAAGGGCAAATCCGGCGGCGCTCCGTATGAAGCAGCATTCGATGTAAGCACCGAAGCCGCAAAAGGTCTGAGCAATCCCGCCCTGCGTCCCCTCTGGGCCCGGGAAAAGGTGCGCACGCTTTCCGATGAAGCGGCCATCGCCAAGAATGCCCGTGAGAGCGCCACGGACAGCGAAGCCGCCCTTCAGATTGCCAATCTCGGTGTGACCTATGAATTGCTCACCGAGTACACGTCCTTCGTCGGCGTGGATGAAACGCCCCGCCCCGCACTGGCAAGCGCCGATGCCCAGACGGTGCAGCAGCCGATTTCCCTGCCACAAGGTGTGAACAACAACGCGATCGGAGGTGGTGGAGCACAACCCGTGGTAGTGGCGGCGAACGGCGGTACGGTCGCGGGAGCCGTGCCCGAGCCCGGCACCACCCTCCTCCTCATCCTCGCCCTCGCGGCTGTGCTGCTGCATCGTCATCGCGAGTTTGGCAGCAAGAAGATCCGGATTGTCTGAATGAACCTCCGGCGACTCCTCCTTGCGGCGTTCCTCCTGGCGAATGCACCCGTAGCCGCGTGGTACATTCGCCGCACTGCAGATGGGTCAGACGAGCCTCTCGGTCTTCTCGCACTCGCAGCCGCATGTTATTTCCTTTGGAGCGAGCGCCGTGACCTGAAACTCAACCCGTGGGTGTTGGGCGTGGGCGCAGCCGTGCTCGTACTCACCCAGTTCGCCCTCCTGCACCGGGCGCCATTGCTGCTCGGAGCCATCACCGCATTCTTCGTTTCATGCGGCGTATCGATGCAGCGCGGTCGGAGCGGCATTGTCTTGCTGCTCCTGCTTTCCCTGCCACTGCTCGCCTCGCTCGACTTTTATGCAGGCTATCCACTCCGATTGGTCACGGCAGAAATCAGCGCTGGCGCACTCCAATGCACCGGTCTCGATGTCACACGGGAGGGTGTGATGCTGCAGTACCACGACGCGCTCATTGGAGTCGACCCACCCTGTGCCGGTGTGCGCATGCTGTGGATGGGACTCTTTGTCGCAGCGTTCCTTGCCACACGGCAGCATGCCACCCCGTGGCACACCATCAGCCTCGTGGCAGTGGCCTTCGTGGGCGTGCTGCTGGCCAATGCCCTCCGGGCCGCAATTCTTTTCTTTCCTGAATCAGGCATCGTCACCTGGCCACACTGGACTCACGAAGCCGTCGGCCTCGCTTCGTACGGCTGTCTTCTCGCGCTGTTGCTTCTGAGCGATGGCTGGCTGGCACGCAAACTGCCCTTTGCCCTTCGCAATGAGACATCGCGTCGCGAAAGCTTCTCCCGCCAGAGAATCCGCTCAGGCAAGCTGCTCATCAGCAGCATCGCTGGAGCCTTCGCACTGGCCATCGGCATTCCTTTCGCCATGGGCGCCCTCCTTGTCGACTCACCCTTCCCATCAAGGCCTGACCCGGTCACGCATACGTTCAACGAGTGGCCCGCCACTTTTGATGGCGTGCCCTTGCAGCGTCTTCCTCTTTCCGCTCGCGAGGAACAATTTGCCCACTCATTTCCCGGAGCCATCGCACGCTTCCGCTGTGGTGACGCGGAGATCATCATGCGGCACGTGACGCGTCCCACACGCCGCCTCCACTCCAGCGCCGACTGCCTGCGGGCCATGGGCTGGCAGATTGTGCACCAGCCGGTGCTTCGCGATGCCGATGGACGCATCTGGGGCCACTTCGAGGCATTGACCTCCAGCGGCACCTATATTGTCACTGAACGCATGACACCATCCTCACAAACCTCTACAGAAGCCTTCACCGATGTCTCCGCCTGGTACTGGAATGCCCTGTGGAATCCCAACACCGGCCCCTGGCTCGCGGTGACTATTGTGCGAGCGACCGATGTATCCGCGGACTGATGGATATCCCACCATCATTTGCAGGCAAATACATCTAATGATACGTTGTCGGCTTCCCTCGTCATGGAATTCACCCGCACCACTCTGCTCACGGCCGCCATCCATGGCTGGCGATTGGCGGAGCATGTGCGCTTGTTGGATGAGAACGGCACCCTCGCTTTGCAGCTTCCTGAACTGAAGGCCCTGCAGGGACTGGAGCACAATCCCATTCATCATCCCGAGGGCGGCGTGTGGGAGCATGTGTTGCTGTGCGTGGAGGCATCCGAGTCCCATGACCCGGTGACGAATCTCGCCATTCTTTTCCACGACATTGGCAAGGGCGTCACACGCACCTACGGGGACGATGGCCGGGTGCACTACTACGGCCACGAGGCTGCCGGCCTGCCAGTATTCGCAGGCATCGCGGCACGCGTTGGCTTCACCCGCGACGAGCGCCGGGCCATCGAGTTCGCCATGGAAATGCACATGGTGGGCCACAAGCTGGATCAATTCAGCGGTCGCAAATTGCTGCCCCTGCGCTCACACCCGGACTGGCTCACGCTCTTCCATGTAGTGAAGGCGGATGAGAAAGTGCGCATGCATCTCTGGAATGAGCCCGCCTTCACCGCTCGCATGCAGCGTGTGGAGGAGATCTACGTCAGAGTGCAGGCAGAGCAGGAGCGCGAGTCACGGCTCGCCACCTTCATTGATGGCAGGCGCATCATGGAGACCCGGCCTGATCTTGCTGGCAAAGAAGTGGGTCGCGTCAAAGAAGCCATCCGCCGTAAAATCGAAGCGCGTGACTACCAGGTGACTCCTGAGGAAATAGCCATGTGGATCCTTGCGTGGCCGGTGACGCCTGGATCCCAATAGGTCCGCGCTGACTAGGTGGTTTAAACAAAGTCGTGGCCTTGGATCAGGGGTGACTTGCCGCACCGCGACCAGCGGTCGCAGCCACAGTGGTACCAAGACTTACTGCCGCGGCGGATGGTTCAGGCCGTGGCTGTGGCTGCGACCGCTGGTCGCGGTTGGGGTGGGTGCGCCCCAATACGAAAATGGCTACACTGTAACTTAAACCGCTCTAGTGCCTCGCTGATGCCGTCTGCTCCGCCACGGCTTCCGCCTGGTAGCGATGTCCCTGCACCTCATAGCCAACCACCGTTACCGCCGGAGCCAGCATGACGATCACCAGGCACGTGGCCATGCCCACTCCCAGACTTGCCGCAATCACCGCCACTACAATCACTCCCAGCGTCCCTGTCAGTAGCAAGATGTGCAGGAGCTCAAAGCGTCGCACGATGTAGTAATAGAGGGCATAGACCCCCGCCAGAAACACCGCCACTGGGATCGCTACAGTGAGCACGGTCGCCACCGCCCCGATATGCGCCTTGTTCTCAATGAAATAGGCGGCGGTATGCAATCCGGCACCCGTCGCCACGATCGAGGCGATGACCAGTATCTGGCCATAGCCCCACACAAAGGAGCGCTCGCGATGAGTATGCAGGATCTGGGCGGAAGGCAGCATGTAATACACCCACCACATGCCAAAGGTCAGCCCCGTGCCGGCCATGCCGACCAAGGCGGTGTCCATGGTCCATCCATGCTCCTCAACCACTGCCGACAACGTCGCGACCGTGCCCACCACCCCCTCTCCCAGCGCAATGATGGCGAACAAACTGTAGCGCTCGGCAATGTGATGCGCATGCCAGGGCGTTCCTCCGTCCCTGCGCTCTGCGATGTAAGGCCCGAGCATCTCGACGGTGGCAAGTATCACCGCAAAGACCACGGATACTCCCACGGAAAAATCCAGGAAAATCTGCACCAGCCAGCCCACCTGCGCCACCGAGATGGCCGTGACATAGGTGAGACAGGCGCGACGCCGGGCGGGATCCTGTTTCGCGGCGCGCAACCACTGGGTCACCATGGCCACCCGCATGATCACATAGCCGAGCACCATCGTCGAGTTATCGAGATGATGGCCATGCTCGATGGAGGCGAACATCGGCGGCAGACCAATCGCAAGCACGAGCACACCAATCATCTGCACCATGGTCACCACCCGGAAAATCCAGTCGTCCGTGTCATAGGCTGAGGAAAACCATGAAAAGTTAATCCACGCCCAACTGATGGCGAAACTCGCAAATCCAAAACCAAGCAGACCAGCGCCGTAGTGCGCCTCAGCCATCGCATGGGCAAACTGGGATGCCGCCAGGCCAAATGCGATCACGAAGGTCAGATCGAAGAGAAGCTCCAGCGGGGTGGCCACTCGATGCGTCTCGTGTCGGTCACGCCCTCCCATGCGCCTCCTGTGGTGACTCAGGGATTCAGGACTTGCCGGCTCGCTGCTGCTCATAGTCTGGGGGTCAAGGTACTGCGAACGACGTAGATCCGGTATTGCACGGCGGCAAGGAAGATGAGAGACCGCCTCAGCCCTCTCTGCCCGGAATCGTACCGGCGGCCGTGGGTGCACCGGGGTGCGTTTTCCCGGCCTGCCCTGCATTTCTCCCGGGCAACTCCCCGCCCTTCCATTTCGTAACGTAATTTATTCCTGCACACTGAAAAATGTGCTGTAGAGTCGTATCCCGTTTCATGCAGCAGCCTGCGCTCAGACTTGCCCTCCTCACCTTCGCGACGATTCTCGTCAGCGGATGCGCGGAGCAGTTTGCCACGCACCTGGTGCAGACAAACTGGGGTACCCCGGTGCAGATGCCACATAGGAGGCCCTCCTCCCATCAGGCCGGCACGGAGTCCAGCGGGGAGCAGGTTGCAGGCTCCTATTGGAGCGAAAAGCAAAAGCGCAAGCAGACCGGTGCCGCCTGGCACTTCGCCAAGGTGAAGCCCTTCTGCCTCGCCAGCGCTCCGGCAGTGACGCCCGAACGGGATGAGGCTCTGGCCCCAGCTTGCGTCTATGAATTACTCAGGAACCGCATCGACGACAGACGCGTCGTGCGCACCAGCGACTACTGCCGCGAACGCGTCGGGTAAAGGGAAAGCCCAATGGGCCCAATCGCCATCGGCTGAGACGGATCCCTCGTGATTCATCCAACCTTCGCCGGAATTCTGGGCCCGGACCATGCGGGAAATGCACCGCCCCACGGTGTGCTGAGCCGGGCATTTTAGATGCCACAGAGCAATCGACAGCACACCCATCGCCGGTTCCATGGGATCAGCGAGGCACCGGGGTTCCCGCCGGTTTTTTACGATGGCGAACTGCCGTCCGCGTGACTTGCGCGGCCCCGGTTTTCAGTCAACCTACCCTCCCATTTCTCCACCCCTTTCCCTATCTCAGTCATGTTTGAATGGATTCTAAAGAAGATCATCGGCACGAAAAACCAGCGTGCTGTCAAAAGACTCTGGCCCGTCGTCCACGAGATCAACAAGCACGAAGAAGCCCTCAAGGGACGCCCTGAGGAATACCTTCGTGAGCGTACTGCCCAGTTTCAGGAACGTTTCCGCGCCTTCCACGAACCGCACTTCCTTGCCGGCGTATGGCTGCGTATTGCTGACGAAGAACAGGTGGACGCCTGCCTCCGTGAAGTTGGCGAAAAGTTCGTCCGTCTGAAGGATCATTTCCCATCCCTGGACCAGTCCCTGGTGGAGGAACGCTCCTGGTCTGGTGAGTCACTCGACAAGAAGAAGGCCCGCATCGAGAAGGCCCGCGAAGCTTATGTGGAAATCGCCCCGCGTTTCGCAGAAGTCGAAAAGACCATTCTCGATGAGATCCTGCCCGAGGCCTACGCGGTGGTGAAGAATGCCGCGCGCCGTCTTTGCGGCCAGGAGATCCTGGTGAGCGACCAGCCGCTGACCTGGCAGATGGTGCACTTCGACGTGCAGCTCATCGGTGGCACCGCCCTGCATCGCGGCATGATTGCAGAAATGGCCACGGGTGAAGGCAAGACCCTCGTGGGCACCCTTCCCGTCTATCTCAATGCGCTTACCGGACGTGGCGTGCACGTCATCACGGTGAACGACTACCTCGCCCGACGTGACTCCGAGTGGATGGGCACGCTGTACAAGTTCCTTGGCCTCACCGTGGGTTGCATTCAGAACGACCAGGCGCCGGATGTGCGCCGCCAGCAGTACCAGGCGGATATCACCTACGGCACGAACAGTGAGTTCGGCTTCGACTATCTGCGCGACAATGGCATGGCCCGCAGCAAGGACCACCAGGTGCAGCGCGGCCACTACTTCGCCATCATCGACGAAGTGGACTCCGTGCTCATCGATGAAGCCCGTACGCCGCTGATCATCAGCGGTCCCGTGGCCACCGCCAGCTCCCACCAGTATGACCGCTTCAAGCCGCTCGTGGAGCAGCTCGTGCGCCGGCAGAATGCGCTCTGCACCCGCCTCGCCACGGAAGCCAATGAACACTTCGAGAAGGGCGAGACTGACCTCGGTGGTCGCAAGCTCTTCCAGGTGCGCCTCGGCCAGCCGAAGAACCGCGCCCTCCTGCGCGCCATGGAGGACCCGGACAAGCGCAGGGCCATGCAGAAGAGTGAGCTCAGCTTCTACCAGGACACGCAGAAGACCGAGCTCTTCGCCCTGAAGGAGGAGCTCTATTACACCATCGAAGAGAAAACCCACGACGCTGACCTCAGCGAAATGGGCCGCTCCTTCCTGAATCCCGATGATCCCGATGCCTTCGTGCTGCCAGACCTGGCCAGCGCCTATGTGGACATCGACAATGACACCAGCCTGAGCGACTCCCAGAAGCAGCAGAAGCGCCAGGACACGCAGGCCAGGCTCGACGTCGCAGGTCAGCGCATCCACAACATCAGCCAGCTGCTCCGCGCCTACTGCCTCTACGAAAAGGACAAGGAATACGTGGTGCATGACAACAAGGTCATCATCGTGGATGAAAACACGGGCCGTGAGATGCCTGGACGCCGTTGGAGCGATGGCCTGCACCAGGCCGTGGAAGCCAAGGAAGGCGTGCACATCGACCAGGAAACCCAGACGCTGGCGACCATCACGATTCAGAACTACTTCCGTCTGTATCAAAAGTTGGGCGGGATGACCGGTACTGCCGAGACGGACGCCGCAGAATTCCATGACATCTATGGACTCGACGTGCTGAGCATCCCGACAAACCGCATCGTGCAGCGCAAGGACTCGAACGACGCCATTTTCAAGACGCGCCGTGAGAAGTTCAACTCCGTGCTGAAGCTCATCCAGGAGCGTCACGCTGCGGGGCAGCCGCTGCTCATCGGTACCGCAAGCGTGGAAACGTCCGAAACCGTTTCCCGTCTGCTGAAACTGCAGAAGATTCCCCACTCCGTGCTGAACGCGAAGTATCACCGCCAGGAGGCGGAGATCGTCGCTCGCGCGGGTCAGCGTGGCGCTGTGACCGTGTCCACAAACATGGCCGGTCGTGGTACGGACATCAAGCTGGGCGAAGGCGTCGCCGAACTCGGCGGTCTTTTCGTCGTCGGCACCGAGCGCCACGAAAGCCGTCGTGTGGACCGCCAGTTGCGCGGTCGCTGCGCGCGTCAGGGTGACCCCGGCCAGAGCAAGTTCTTCATCAGCTTCGAAGATGATCTCATGCGCAACTTCGGCGCCGCCGAACGCATGACGAAGATCATGGAACGCTTCGGCATGGAGGAAGGCCAGGAACTGGAGCATCCGTGGCTGAACAAGTCCGTGGAAACCGCGCAAAAGCGCGTGGAGCAGCGGAACTACCTCTCGCGCAAACGCGTGCTGGAGTATGACGACGTGATGAACAACCAGCGCGATGTGGTGTACACCTATCGCAACGAAGTTCTCACCAGCCCGGATCCGCGCCTGCTGCTGGACGAAGTGGTGGAAAAGGCCATCCCCGCGAAGGTGGAGGAGTTCGTGCCCAAGGAGAAGTCCGGCGATGAACCGCCCGCCTACGAAGCCCTGCTGAACTGGGCGAACAACACCTTCCCCCTCGGCATCACCGAGAAGGAGGCAGCCCTCGAGACCAAGGACTTCGATGGCATCTGCCAGTTCCTCATCGAGCGCATCAAGCGTGCTTACGATCTGAAGACCACCGGTGTCCTGCCGCAACTCCTTCAGGAGAGTGAGCGCATCATCCTGCTCGAGGCCATTGATGAACTCTGGCAGGAGCATCTCTATGCCATGGACGGTCTCCGTGAAGGGGTGCACCTGCGCTCCTACGGCCAGAAGGATCCGCTCGTGGAATTCAAGCAGGAAGCCTACGTCATGTTCGAGGAGCTCATGGGCAACATCCAGAACCGCGCCCTGGGCAATCTCTTCCGCAGCCACGAGCGCCTGCAGATGTTCATGGAGCACCTGCGCCAGAGCATGATGCGCGCGCGACAGGAAGGTCCGGACACCCAGTCCGTGCAGAGCCCCCGTCCCCAAGCCGCCGCCGCGAGCGAGGGCGAAGAGGGAGGAGAACCTGTCGAGCAAGGTCCACGCATCACCATCCCGCTGAAGCGTGAAGTGCCCAAGGTGGGCCGCAATGACCCCTGCCCCTGCGGCAGCGGCAAGAAATACAAGTCCTGCTGCGGCCGCGCCGCATGAAGCCTCTCCTCGAAACGCTGCAATCCGGCACTGACTACCTTGCCAAGCGCGGCGTGGAAGAGGCCCGGCTGAACATGGAGCACCTGCTGGCACACGTCCTCGGGTGCCGGAGGCTCGATCTGTACCTGCGCTTCGACCAGTCCCTGACTGAGTCGGAGCTGCAGCCGCTCCGTGAGCTCACGAAGCGGCGTGGTGAGGGTGAGCCTCTCCAGCACTTGCTGGGCACGGTGGAGTTTCACGGCAATGAGTTCGTGTGCGATCACCGTGCCCTCATCCCCCGCCCCGAGACAGAGCACTTCGTGCACCTGCTCACGGAGCATCATCATTCCAAGGACCACCCCGCCAGCGTACTGGACGTGGGAACCGGCAGCGGCTGCATCGGGCTCTCGCTGGCAAAGGCATGGCCGGGCGCGGCTGTCACCTTGGTGGATGTCTCTGAGGACGCTCTCGAACTGGCCCGGCTGAATGCCGAACGCGCCGGCCTCTCCGCCCATGCGGTAAAGCTGGTGCGCAGCGACCTGTTTGAGAAACTTCCCTCCGCCACCTTCGACGTCATCGTGGCCAACCTCCCCTACATCCCCGCCGGAGAGCTGGCGGAGCTGAGCCGTGAAGTGCGCCGTGACCCCGTGCTGGCACTGGATGGCGGCCCCTCCGGGCTGGACATCATCTTCCGTCTGGTCGCAGAGGCCCCCCAGCACTTGAACCCTGGTGGTCTTCTGGCCCTGGAGCTGCACCACGATCAGGCACTTCGTGTCAGCGAGCGCTTGCAAAGTCTTGGTTTCACGGACATTCAGACACACCGCGACCTCCCGGGTATCGAGCGTTTTGTTTTCGCCCGCCATCCCGGCACGCCTCCCGCGGCGATAGAACCCTGACAACTCCCAACCCTTTCCGGAAAACCATCCCATGCAAAAGCTCATCGTCCAAGGAGGCACCCGTCTGCGCGGCAAGGTCACCATCAGCGGATCGAAAAATTCTTCGCTGCCCATTCTCGCGGCAACACTCCTGACGAAGGACGAGTGCATCATCCGCCAGGTGCCGGATCTCAGTGACACGAACTACATGCTGCAGATCCTGCGTGAGCTCGGCGCCGAGGTGGAGCGTGCCAGCGGCACCATGCACATCAAGGCGGAGAAGATTGTTTCCGATACGCCTTACGATCTCGTTCGCAAAATGCGCGCCTCCATCTGCGTGATGGGCCCTCTCACCGGTCGTCTGCGCAAGGCCGTGGTGTCCATGCCTGGCGGCTGCGTGATCGGTGACCGCCCCGTGGACCTGCACCTCAAGGGTCTGGAGTACCTCGGCGCGAAGGTCCAGATGGATGGTGGCAATATCCACATCGAAGCCACCGAGCCGCTCAAGGGCACGACCATGAATCTCACCGGCAAGTTCGGCTCCACCGTGCTGGGTACAGACAACGTGCTCATGGCTGCTGTGCTCACCAAGGGCACGACCATCATCGAGGGCGCCGCTGCCGAGCCTGAAGTGGAAGACCTCGCAAACTTCCTCATCAAGATGGGGGCAAAGATTGAAGGCGCAGGCACCACACGCATTGTGGTGGAAGGCGTGGAAGAGCTCCATGGCGCGGAGCACACCGTCATTCCGGATCGCATTGAGGCAGGCACCTTCCTCGTGGCCGGCGCCATCTGTGGCGATGGCGTCATGGTGCGCCGGGTGGATCCCGCCCATCTCAAGACCACCACGGACACCCTCCTGGCCTGCGGTTATGATATCGCCATCTCCGGGGACACCGTGACGGTGATGCCTGGCAGTGGCGACCCCAAGGGCTTCCACTTCACCACGCGTCCCTACCCTGGTTTCCCCACGGATATGCAGGCACAGTTCTGCGCGCTCGCCTGCACCCTTCAGGGCCAGCTCAGCACCGCGCGTGAGACCATCTTCCCCCAGCGCTTCATGCACGTGCCCGAGCTCAAGCGCATGGGCGCCAGCATCGAAATGGAAGGTGACACCGCCCGCATCACGGGCGTCCCACAACTCAGCGGCGCTCCCGTGATGGCGAGCGACCTGCGTGCCTCTGCTGCCCTCGTGCTGGCAGCATTGAACGCAAAAGGCACCACCGAGGTGCACCGCCTCTACCACATCGACCGCGGCTACGAACACCTTGATGAAAAGCTGGCCACTCTGGGCGCGGTGCTACAGCGAGCCAAGGAATAGCGGCAGAGTCCTTTTGTTCGACTGCACACGTTTCCTGCCGGGTCAGGTAGCGTTCGCCTGCGCGGTGACGATCCGGCGGCAGCCTTCAAGGATTGGAGGCATTCTTGCCCCGCTTTGACTGGCAGGTCGGCACAGAAGTCACTCCGAGAGGACGTTGCCTTCCAAGACCGACGCAGGTTGCCAGACTCGCCGCTGTCTCACCATCTGCTTCCCATCCATGTGGATGGGAGCGGTGTGAGATTGATGTGATGCGAGACAAGATCAAAACGGCTCACGCGGAGACACCCGCGTGAGCCGATTCGGATTACGAAACGCACCTTGCTGCTTACCTCCTCCGACGACGGAAGAAGATGAGCATGAAGCCGAGGCCGAGCAACAGCAGGCGTGAAGGCTCAGGCACGACCACAGCAAGGTACAAGCCGGTGGTGTTGGTGATCACGTTCCAGCTCATGCCTGCACCCAACGTCGGCAGATCCAGCGAGGTGAATCCAGCGAAGTTGGTGCTCGCCGGAGGCAGCGTCCCTGCAAATCCAGCCCAGTCGATGAGTTGCCACATGTCGTTGAGAGCCCAGGTGGAAGCGCTCGTCCCCGTGGTATCGTTCACCTTGAGCGTGCCCGTGAGCGTGATGGTATCAAGCGGATCGGTACTGGTCAGGACCAGAATGTCATTGTTGAGCTGGGGATTCGATCCCGCCTGACGTCCGAAGATATCGAACTCAAGCTTGCCCGAACTGTTGAGCGAGCCTCCGATGTTTACACTCAACCGGGCACCGTCACCAACGGAGAGCGTACCAGAGGAGGTCACGCTCACGTCACCCGTACCAAGCGCGGAGGTGTGGTTGGCCACCACAGTACCTGCGCTCACCGTCGTGCCACCCGCATAAGCGTTGGCGCCACTCAGGACAGTGATGCCAGTTCCCACCTGCTGCACCGCACCCGTACCGGTGATGTTCTGGGAAGCCGTGTAGCTGTTGTTGCGGTTGAAGCGCAGCGTGGCGTTGTTCGTCACATTGCCGACACCGAGTGTGCCAGTGCCCGCACCGCTACCCACCTGAAGCACCCCTGCGCTGATGGTGGTGATACCGGTGTAGTCGTTGATCCCCTCGAGAATCAACGTACCAGCCGTGGTCTTGGTGAGGCCCGCACCGCCATTGATTTCGTTGACGTTGGCAAGCGTACCCGACTGGGCATTGAAGGTCACCAGCGCGGTTCCAGATCCGATGTTTCCATCCGTCATATCCAGCGAGCCGCCATTGAGGGTCACCGTGTTGTTTTCCGTGCCAAGGCCATCCGTGTACTGGATGTTGCCTCCGACGGTAAGCGAGCCACCCGTGATGTTGATGCTGGCCGTGGCCGTGTTCGACGCACGGAGCGTGGTGGCGCCCATCGTGAGATTGCCCGTCACGCTCACGGCAGCGGTGCCGCTGATGTTGATCGTGGAAGTGGCAGTGTTTGCCGTGGCCGTGGCCGCTGTGGTGTTGTTGACACCCATGGTCAGCGAACCAATGGTGATCGTTCCGCCGGAAAGGTTTGCCGTGGACGTCAAATCGCTGCTGCCGGACGTAAGCGCAGTCGCATTGCCCACCGCCAGAGTACCCATCGTCATCGTGGTGATGGTGTGAGTACCACCGCTGATGGCAAGCGTGGCATTTGCGTCACCGGTGGCATTGTTCACAGCAGTTGTCACCGAGTTCGTGCCCAGCGTCATCGTGCCAATGATACTGGTGCCTCCACCGAGGGTGACATTGCCTGTGACCGAGCCGGTGGTGAGCGAGGTCCCGGTGCGTGAGCCCACATTGACCGTGGTGGCGTCGAGAATGCCGGTGTTGAAGCTGAAGTTGCCAGTGCCGCTTCCCGTGTTGCCTGAGCTGCGACCGCCCACAGCAAGCGTGCCCAGGAAAAGGTCTGCGTTGTGACCTGTCAGCGTTACCGTGCTGGTATAGGTAGCCGCCGTTCCACTCCCGCCACTGGCGATATTCATGTTGGCCCGGCCATTGCCAGCGAGATTACGTACTACCAGCGTGCCTGTTGCCCCATTGAAGTCCATGGTGCCGTTCGAACGATTGCTAGACGCACCAATGTTGATGGTGTTCGCATTGAAGACATTCGAGCCGCTGCCCAATTTGATGACCTGGGTCACGGTGCTGGACGGGGAGTCTGAAGTGATGGTTGCGGCAATGATGGTGCTGTCCGCAGCGAGGATGAGCGTCGAGCCCCCCTGCGATGTGCCAGACCCATTGGTAGCATCGCCGACGCGGAAGGTGCCTGAACCCAAGTTGGCATAGAAGGTTCCCAGCCCACTCATATCCAGCACAGCCGTGTTGCTGAAGTTGTCGGTGAGACCACCACCCAAGGAGAAATTCGCATTGGTGGGAGCCCCCACTCCTCCCACGCGGAACGCGCTATTGGCACCCGTGATCGTCAGACGGGTGTTCGATCCTCCAGAAGCAGTGGGGTTGTACCCCACCATGACGCTGCCGTTTACCTGCAGGGTCTGTCCACTTCCAAGAGTGATGGTGTTCGCCGTGGCATTGTTCGTCTGCACCAGCATGGGGCCACCGAAGGTGGCACTGGCCGTGGAGAGGTCGAGCGTGCTGACCGCCGTATTGCCCGCGGAGGATCCGATGGTCAGGCCACCAGTGAAGTTCGCACTGGAAGTGAGAATCGTCGTGCCACCGCCCAACGTCGTACCGCCCGTATAGTTGTTTGCTGCCGTCGTGCTCAGCCCAGTGAGTCTGAGTGTGCCCCCACCCAGCTTCACGAGACTGTTCGCCACAGCGCCGTCGGTGATGGCTCCACCCACCGTAAGTGTGCCTGCGCTCACCGTAACGGTGCGTGAGGTGCCAGCAGCCGAGCCGAAGTTCACCGCCCCAGTGCCCAGATTCAGGTCGAACGATCCCGTGAAGGTGAAGTCACCATTCCAGATCATCGCGTTGTTCGTGGTCGAGGTGACCGTGCTGAAGCTGTCGTTGTTGATGGTGGTGCCACCATTGATGGTGAAGGTACCGGTGCCCAAAGCGCTCGCATGGTTGATGTTCAGCGTGCCACCATTAAGCGTCATGCCTCCGCTCCACGTATTGGCCCCGGCAAGGGTGAGTGCCCCCGCACCGGACTTGGTGAGGAGGAAGTTGTCAGCCCCATCACCAATCGATCCGCCGATGGTCAATGTGCTCGCATTGGCCGTCAGCACCAGGGATGCCCCGAGAGTCACGGCGCCGCCGCCCATGTCGAGTCCATTCGAGCCCGTAAACGTGAAGTCACCCTCCAACACCTTGGCGTTATTGGTGGTGAGAAAGACGGAGCTGCCACTGGTATTGTTGATGGTCGTGCCCGCTCCGATGGTGAAGAGGCCCGTGCCCAAAGCCGTACCACTGTTGATGTTCAAGGTGCCTCCGGCGAGCGTGATGCCGCCCGTACCAGAGTTGGTCCCACTCAGCGTCAGGACGCCTGCGCCAGTCTTGGTCACCCGGCCCGTGAAGATGGTGTTGCCACTTACGGTCAAAGAGGAGGCACCCGTGCCGTCGATATTCCACGTTTGTGTATTTAAGGCGCGCAGCAGGGCAGAGATCAAAATGTTGCCCCCATTGGCGTCCACAAAGATGCCGTTGGATGGAGTGGCAGGTGCCAGGGTAAGTGTACCGCCAGAACCAGGTGCAATCGTGACCCCAGTTACCCCTGCAGGCACAGCGAGGAACTGCAGGCTGTCGATAGTACGATTGCCATCCAAGGTTGTCCCGATGGTCGGCCCGACAGCGTTCGTGGCGCTGAAGATCACTGTGTCCGCAGCTCCAGGAGTGGCGCCCGCATCCGTAGTGCCGGAGGCGTTGCTCGCCCAGTTGGTGTCGCCGACGTTGTTCGTGGCCCACGATGCCGAGAAGGTATCGCCCGTCCAGTAGCGCAGCACCAGGGTGGATGCGATCAACTGCACCAGGTTGTCCGTCTTGTTGATGGAGTAGTTCAACCCAGTGGGTGCGTTGCCCACCACAAAGTTCGCTGAACTGAGTCCACCCCCACCCCCGAGGATCGAGATCAGATCATAGGTGCCAGGTGCAATGCCGCCCAAATCAAGCAGGTTCAGGAAGATGGTGCCACTGGTGATGGCCGTGCCTCCCGCGGCAATAATGAGAGCATCATTCGTCCCCGGTGCGCCCAGCTCAAAACCAATGGTCGCGCCATCGCTCAGGGTCAGTGCGCCCGCTGTCCCGCCAAGGGTCAGCGACTGAGCCACTCCGTCATAGAGCTCCAGCGTACCCGCTCCGCTCACCGTAATGGCCGATGTGCCGCCGGTTCCAAATCCACCCCTCAACGTACCGGCTACCACATTGGTCGCGCCACCCGCACCCAGATTGTTGGTACCGGTCAGCACAAGAGTGCCGCTTCCCGTCTTCGTCAAATCACCGCCCGTACTGCCAGTGACATTCCCAGCCACCGTGAGTGTGCCAGTGGCACTGCTCACGTCAAAGGTAGCGCCGCCGGAGGCCACATTCACTGATTGAACAGCCGCCAACGCAGCGGCTCCTGTGCCAGTGTAGCGCAAGGCTCCCCCGTTGAAGTTGAAGGAATTCGTTGCA
Organism: Roseimicrobium gellanilyticum; assembly: GCF_003315205.1. Lineage (NCBI taxonomy): Bacteria > Pseudomonadati > Verrucomicrobiota > Verrucomicrobiia > Verrucomicrobiales > Verrucomicrobiaceae > Roseimicrobium > Roseimicrobium gellanilyticum. The sequence continues at coordinate 955,402 of NZ_QNRR01000002.1, forward strand.
GATCCGTTCCCCAGGTTGGCCGCCGTGGAGAAGGCCAGGGTTCCGCCATTGAGATTCACTGCCCCGCTGAAGGTATTGGTTCCGCTCAAGGTCACAGTGCCCGCCGTGCTCTTCGTGAGGCTTGCCGTACCGGCAAGAATGGCACTGATGCTGCCGCTCTCGACGAGGTAGCTGGTACCAGTCAGCACACCGGTAGTACCGGTGATGAAACCATTTTGGAGTGTCACCGTGCCGACCGTTTCACTAAAGGTGGCGACGTCGAAGATGCCGCCATTCACGGTCACCGCACCGCTGTCTGCCAGCACATTGGCGGCGCCCAGTGCCAGGGTACCGTTCTGCACCGAGGTGCCACCGGTGTAGGTATTGACGCCCGAGAGCGTCAGTTTGCCGGCTCCAATCTTCGTGAGTCCGCCGGAAACGTTGCCGGCATTGAATGTGACCGCACCCAGTGTCGCCTGAGTGGTGTACACACTTGTATTGTCTCCGAACGTGAGAGTCAGGACGTCCGTGGGCAGATAGCCGGTGCCAGGATTCGTGATGGTGATACTGCCAATCATGTAGGTTCCGTTGCCGGTACCGTCATCTACCATATTGGCGATGGCCGTGGCGCCCACACCGCTGCCGCCGGAGATCTTGATCACGGGGGCACCAATATAGCCGCTACCGCCGTTGCTCACCGCGACGCTTTGCACCCCGGAACCCTCCGGGGCACGCAAGGGGCCACTGATGGTGGAATCAAAACCATTCGTATCCACGGTCATGCCACCACTGTAAATGTAGGCCCCGCTGTTCGCAGTGAGCGTTGCACCGGAGATATTGATGAGATTGCTGCTCGCGGCGTTTGTCTTCAGTGTGCCGCCATTGAAGTTCAGCAGCGCGACGTTGTTGAGGCTTCCCGTGCCACCGCCGGCCGTGATGCCTCCACTGCTGGTGGCCAGCACGCCTCCAGAGAGCACATTGAAGATGCCGACGTTGTTCAACGAATTCGCGTTGCCGCGCATCAGGGAGATGGCCGTGGTGCCGCCCTTGGTGATGACACCCGTGCCGCGAACATTAACCACCGAGTAGGCATCGGAAACGTGGTTGAGTGCGAAATCCGTGCCGACATTGAAGTTGCCACCTGAGACATCCACCAGGGCATTGCCGCTGCCATGGCCAACGATGGCCCACGTGGTGAAGTTCGCAGTGCCGCCTGTTTGCTCATACACACCGGTGGCCCCGGCGAAGTTGTTGCCCGCGGCAGTGAGACGGGCACTATTGAGCGTGCCACCGGAGAGTTTGTAGTAGCCGTAGCCGCCCGCAGAAGCACCCAAGGTGAAGCGATTCGTCGCATCCGCCCCGGTAATAGTGACGGTACCGTCCGTCTGATAGCCAGCGCCCGCGCCTGTGGCATTGGTACCCATGTCACTATCCGTCGTGGTAACTATGGCGCCGGGCCCCACCAACAGCATGCCACGTGTCCCTGCTCCCGTGCCAAGGTTGATCTGACCGGCTCCGTTGTTGGTATCTCCCGTGATTTCCAGCTTGCCGCCATTGATCGTGGCAGAGCCAGTGAAGGTATTGGTTCCACTGAGCGTCAGCTTGCCATTGCCGACCTTGGTCAGCGCAAGCGTACCCGTGGAGCCATTTCGAAGGATACCGCTAAAGGTGGTACTGGTGTTGTTCGCACCGGCTGTGAGGGTGATGTTTGCGGTGCCCCCGTTTTCCACGATGCCCGCACCCGCGAGTGAACCAATGGCGTTGCTGAATCCATTGAGCCGAAGGATGCCTCCGCTCGAGATCGTGTAGGCGGAATTGGCACTGAAGCTGTTGGTCGCACCGCTGCGCAGGATGCCGCTGCTCACGGTGGTGGCGCCATTGTAAGTGTTGGCCGTGCTCGACAGAGTCACGATGCCACTTCCATGGCTGGCAATGGTAAGTGTGCCACTGCCAGTGACGCTACCGCTCACCGTGAGCGAGGATCCATTCGCACCCGTGCCAGCAACCGTCCAGGTCTGGTTCGCCCCGAGAACAATCGGAGCAGAGATGGTGATGGCACCGGCGTTGTCAGCGACATTGATGCCATCCGCCGAGGAGGACGGAGCAATGGTAAGGCTGTTGGTGGCAGGAGTGCCCGGCGCAATGCTCACGGAGGTAACTCCGGTCGGACTCGCAAGGAAGCGAAGGTCATTGATGGTAAAGCTCGCATCGAGCGTAGTCGTGAAGGTGGGCCCGGACGCATTCTGGGCGCTGAAGTACACCGTGCTGACCGCCCCGGGAGTGCCATTGGCGTTGATGGTGCCGGCAAGGTCCGTGGTGAAATTGGTCAGCATGCCATTGAAGCCCATCCAACTGTTATTGATGCCACCTCTCCAATAGAAGTCCCCGGTGGAAGCAACAGCACCAAGGCGCACGAAGGTGTCCGTCACGGTCAAGCCCAAGGTTACGCCACTGGCAAGCGTTCCACCCACGGTTCCAATCTTGTAATTCGCGATACTCAGGCCGCTGCCGGCAGTGAGGAGGTCGTAGTTCCCCAAGCCGAATCCACTGAGGCCGGTGATGTTCAGCACCACCTCGCCCGTAGTTGTTGCGGTGCCTGACGTACTGATGCTGTCATACGCGCTGGTGGATCCCAGCTCAAGCCCGAGAACGGTCGCTCCCGTGCCACTGCCAAGGTTCAACGAACCAGGACCAACATTGATGGCCTGGCCAACACCGTTGAGCAGGTTCAACGTGGCGCTTCCCGCGACCGTGAGGCCTGAGGTGGCAAGTGCCGTAGCCGTGGAGCCCGTGATGTTCAGCGTGCCGCCACTGACGGTGGTCGTTCCATTGAACGAAATGGTGGTGCCGGAAAGGGTGAGGATGCCCACACCGGATTTCACGATGTTGAGGTTGTTCTCGTTGGTCCCCGCTCCCCCGATGGCACCCGCGAACGTGGTGACAGTATCCTGATCAATGATCAGAGTGGAGGCTGTTGCACCACCACCGACGATGGCATTGGCCGTGCCGGTGCCGGAGATGGACAGCTCCGTGATGGTCTGCGTGGTGGCACCATTCACATTGCCCAACTGCAGGATGCCTGATGTCGTGCCGCCGCCGAGCACGAGTGCGCCCGTGGAGGAGATGCGGTTGTTTCCACCACCATTCAGGATCACGCGGCCATCCACAATCGTGGTGGGGCCTGCATACGCAGCCGTGGACATGAAGGTGAGGTCGCCCAACCCAATCTTGGTGAAGCCACCCAAACCTCCGCCACCGATGCTGTTGGCCAGCACGAAGTTTCCGCCATTTGTATCCAAGGTCGCACCGCCGTTGAGAATGGAGATGCTGCGCTGGCTGATATCATCCGTGAAACCCGTGGCAAGGCGGAGCGTGCCGCCCGCAAAGACGAGGCCGCCCGAGTTGCCGCCGATGTTGCCCAGTTCAGCAATTTCCAGGATACCCTCGTTGATGGTGGTCTTCCGAGTATTACCGCCCGCGGTGTTCGTTCCGCTAAGCACCAAAGTGCCTCGACCAGATTTGGTGATGTCCGCCGCGGAAGTCAGGTCCGAGCTGATGGTGGCCGTAAGCGTCGGCGTGGTAGCCAGTGACGAGGGATTCACCACATGAATCACATACTCATTCGTCGCACCGGCTGCGATGCCGCTGAAACCTCCCAGATTGATGCCGCTCGCTGTGGACGCAGTCGCACTTGGATTGAGCGTGAAGAGCAGCGCACCCGAGGTGAGCGTCAGCGTCCCGGTGCCGGTGACATTGTAAGTGGCCGAAGTGGCAGTGCTGTTATGAAGGATCAGTGAGTTGACGGTAGTGCCTGTCAGCCCGCTGAGGTCGGCCTCGAGCACTTCGCGCACGTTGTGGTCAGTGGCACCTGCCAGCGTGGCGAAGGTGCTGTACTGGTTGGTCAGGTCGAGCGCACGGAAACCACTGCCCGCCACATAAGTCACGAACGAGTTGCCCATGTTGCCCTCGGCGATATTCGCGGTCGTGGTGAGTTCACCGATAGCCCAAGGAACGATGCTCACGTTCTTGGCCGTAGCCGCGGTACCACCACCCCCCACGAGGTTGTTGGCGATGAAGTCATTCTCCGCTGTTCCCGTCGTGATGCGGAAACCGCTCCTTTCATTGGTGGCAGAGCCGAGATTCCTGCCCCGGACATTGACGGTCGCTCCATTGGAACGGACAAAGTTCGAAGCGATCAGGAATGCCTGGTTACTTGTGCCACCGCTACCTTCGCTCGTAAGGTAGTTGCCACCGGATCCAAAGGTCAGCACGCCGATGGTCTCATTCTCAGTGCCGTTGTTGTCCGAGCGGATCCACAGACCGCGCGCGATAGGGGTCCCGGTGGCGGACCCATCCGCTGAATGCAGGGTGAATGCAGCAGAGTCAGACAGGCGATCATTGGTAGAACTGTCGTCATTATTGTCGATAAGGAAGGAGCCACCCTTGTTGATCGTGAAAGACGTCGCGCCATTCAGACGCGCGCTGGCACCTGAGAGCTGGAAGAGCCCACCATTCACAATCACGCTTCCGGTGAAGGCGCTCGTCGTGCTGCTGACGATGTTGAAGTTGGTGGCATTGAGTGTGCTGTTCTTGATGAGAGTGCCGCTGCCAGCGAGGGTCCAGTTGACCGTATTGCCACCGCGAATTGTCAGCGAGCTGCCAGCAGTGATATCCACCACTCCAAGTATGCTTCCACTGTTGGGATTGGCACCCGCAATGGCGCCGACAGTCTCATCCCCCACAATCTCCAGCGTCGTGGCCTGGTCGTCAGAGAGATTGACAGTAGTACCATCGCCAAGAGCAGAGCCACCCTCGGCGCGAAGCGTGCCGCCCTGCAACTCGGTGACACCGCTATAGTGATTCACCCCGGTCAGGATGAGTGCACCCACACCGGACTTTGTCAGCCCCTGAGTGCCTCCAATGCTCGAGGAAATGGTAAGCGCCTGGGTGGTGCTATCCTGGATGACAATCACTTCATTGATGCCCGAGACCAACGACCCACCCAGGATGGAGTGGGAGCCAGTCGCGGCATTGGCGGTCATGAGAATGCCGCCGGATGAGATGCTCAGCACACCGCCGGATTGAATCGTGACAGTGGAGTTGCCATTCGCATTGAAGCGCAGGCTTCCAACATGCCCAATGAGACGGGATCCGGTGAATCCCGTCGAGTCAGTGATGTGCTGGTTGAGGCCCCAGAGCGAGACATCATCCTGCGCGATGCCAGCGTTCCTGACAATGTTGCCCGTGCCATCGTTGGCTGCGAAGCCGGTCACGCCACCGGCATCGGTCACCGTGGCGAAGCCACCGAGGATGCCGTTGGTGTTTGCGGTGGTGGTGGTGATACCGCCGAGTGAGGGAAGCAGGAAACGAATCGTACCATCACTGGCTAGCGAGCTGCGACTGATGGCCCCAAGATTGAGGGTCGTGGCAAAGCCATTGTTGACCAGTTCAATCTGACTGGAACCGCCACTCGTCAGCACGAGACCATTGACATTGGCGGTGGTACTGGCAGAGCCATTGCCAACGATGGTGAGCTTGCCCCCGCGCATGTCCACAGCGCGATTTGTTGGGATCTTCATCGTATTGCTCGCCGTGTAGTCGAGGATAAGGTTGCCCGCGTCGATGCGCGTCGATACCGTAACGGTGCCAGTGAGTCCACTGTTGTTCCCGGAAATGGTCACGTCTCCCAGGCCCTGCTTCAGGAAGGTCGTGCCACCGGCAAGGTTTGCTGAAATGGTACCGCGGAAGAGGCGGAACCCAGTGCTCCAATCCGTCGCAGTGCCGTTACCGGTGATGGTGCCGGTGCCGATGACATTCCCCTCAAAACCCGTAGCGATGGCTCCCACGTCGAGGCGCGGAATGGTAATGTTGAAGGTATTCGTATTCAGCGTGGCGATGCCACTGTTCGTCCCGTCTCCCACGAGAATGACGTCGGCGCCATTCGCGTTGCTCGCGCCGTTCACGTCATTGGCATTCAGATTGACCGTGGAATTTCCGCGAATGAAGAGGTTGCTGGTGGTACCACCGGCACTAGCCGTGGACCAGATGCCCGTGCTGTTGAGATTCAGCACCGTGGTAGCTCCAGAGACGATGATGTCGTCAGCCAGGACAAAGGGGGTGCCGGAGAGCGTCCACGTACCGCCAGTCACCGAAAGGTCCGCACTTCCAGCACCCAGAGGCTGTGTATAGCCGCCGGTGATGAATCCAGCGCCGGTTCCGGAGAGCGTGAGCGAAGTATTGGCCGTGCTGGTGATAGCACCGGTGTAGGTGATGGTCGCCCCATTGGTACCGTTTGCGGCGAGTCCGCTGCTTGCCGTGACGGAGATGGCGCGGTTGGTGGTCTGACTGCTGGCCACGCCGTCACCCACAAAGCTCAGTGTGCCGCCGGAGAGGGTGATATTATCCGAGGCCATGCCAAGACTGCTGGCCGGACCGCCGTTGTTGCTCACGGTCGTGAAAGCAAGCGTGCCCGAATTCACGTTCACGCCGCCGGTGAAGGTATTCGCTCCGGTGAGGCGCAGCGTCTGGTTCGTTTGCCCCCATCCGCCAAGGTCGTCATTGATGGTCAGACCAAAGGAACCGCCCAGTTCCGAAATGATCCCACTGATGGTAGCGGCGCGAGTCGTGGAACCAGCCGTGCTGATGCTGGCGTTGCCGCCGAGAATCACCGGGCCATTGATGTTGAGCACACTGAAGTTGTCGGTCTGCGGGAGCAGACGAAGGGCCATGTTGGCATTGGTGCCACCCAGCTTGAGAGTGCCATTCAAGTTCACCACCATGTCGCTGACCGGGGTACCGGAGGCGTCGGCCTGGATCTCGAGAATTCCTCCAGGCGCATCCAGGGTGATGTTCTGGCTCAGATTGAAAGTCGTTCCACCAGCGGCATTGAAGATGATTCTGCCAAGGCTGACGTTGATATTGCCTGTGCCGAGCGCATTGGCATGCGCTGCGGTGATGGTGCCACGCAGTAGGTCGAAGCCACCGCTCCATCCACTGTTGTTGTTGCTGAGCGTCAATGTCCCGGCAATCTGGTTTCCACCCGAAGGAGAAGCCGTGGTGCTGTCGACTGTCAGTTTGCCCGTGCCAGTCAGTGCGCCGCTCAGGGTGATGTTGCGCGCCGCTGTGGTCAGGGTCCCGGAATTCAGATCCCGCATGTTGATGACGGAGTCCGCGCTCACATTCACCGCTCCGCTGTAGGTATGTCCCGTTCCGCCCGCGGACAACGTGGCACCTGACAGCGTCAGATTGTTCGCCACCGTACCGGCTGTCGCGTTGTTGTAGAGGAATGCCGTCCCCGTGTTCAAGATCACGTTGGCCAGATTGTTGTTCGCCACCGTGCCCAGTGCACCTGCGTTCCTCAGTTCCAGAGTTCCCCCATTGATGGTGAAATCCGAGGTAAGCCCCACATTGAACTGAGCATCCGCAGCGGCGGAGAGAATGACGCGACCCAGGCCGTCCTTGGTCACGTCAGCCGTGCCCTGAAGCGCACCGGAAATGGTCAGCACCGCCGCAGCATCGACAATATTCCACCTCTGGTTCGCACCCAGCCGGAGAGGTGCGGCGATGGTCACAGTCGGGGACGCACCCGCAGCCATCGTGATGCCGAAGTTCGGATCTGAAGGAGCAATCTCCAGCCGGTTCGCGGTGGAAGCACCGGGGTTGATGGTGACCGAGACCGGTGTGTTTGCCGGCACGGCGCTGGCTTCGAAGTTCAGGGAGTTGATCTTGAAGTTCTGCTCCAGTGTGGTGGTGATGGCCGCACCACCCGTAATGTTGTTGGCAATGAAGACCACATCTGTGCCCGCGCCGGGATAGGTGATGGCAGGAGTCGTGCCGGCCTTGATCGAGCTCCAGTTGGCAAGGTCATTCCAGGTATCCACGCCGCCGTTGCCGTTCCAGTACAGCGCGGACACCAGGAGCGCACCCGTGGTGATGGAAATGGTCGTGTCCGTCCTGTTCAGCGTGATGCCGGTGAATCCGCCCGGAGTCGCTCCCAGCAGCCAGTCAGCGTCCGTCAAAGCACCCGTGGTGAAACCACCCACGGCCGAGGTGAGCAGCGTGTACGTGGTATTTTCATTGAGACCCGCATCCTTGAGATTGAGCAGAATTTGGTTTCCAGCGAAGAGCGAGAGCGAACCTCCGGTCAGCAGGGCGAGCAGGTCCGTATTCGCATTGTCACCAGCGGTGCCGCCGTCACCCACATTCAGGTTGAGTGTGGTCAAAGTACCAGCCGCATCGCCCAGCGACAGCGAGGTGAGCTGGTTCAGCTTGCTGCCACCACCATCCCACAGGCTCAGCGTCGAGCCGCTCCCCACCGTCACACTGGAGACCACGCTGGGAGTGGTGATGCCTGCATTAAGAGTCAACACACTACCGCTATTCGTCACACTCAAGCCAGTGCTTCCGTTCAGTGTCGCATTGATGGTCAGACTGCCTCCCGTCACCGAAGTGGTTCCTTGATACGTAAGAGCGACATTCGGTCCGATGATGCCGGCGCCACTGCCGGTCTTGACGATGGAGAGCGCACCTGACCCGCTGTCCGTGACCGTGTAAGTGCCCGTCCCCGAGCTGCCGATGTCCACCGCCTGATTATTCGCACCAAAAGTGAGCAATGCTCCAGTGCTGGACGTGTTGTCGATGACGATGTTGCCGGCACTGTTTGCCGAGAACCCGTTGATCGTCTCGACCTTGCCATTGAGATCGAAGGTTGCGGTGACTCCCGCACCCGGATTGAAGACCACGTTGCCACTGTCCGTTGGTGAGCTGTCCGGGATGACTTCACTCGCTCCGAGCTTCAGGGTGCCGTTGGAAACGGTGAGGCTGCCAGTATTCCAATCCGAGCTTGTTCCCTCCAGCGTCACTGTGCCGGTGCCATTGAGGATGATGTTGAGATTGTTTGACGTGCTCGTGGTGATCGAACCGGTGATGCGCGTATTTCCTGTGCCACCGATGGTGAAGTTGCGGTTCCCGGTGAGGGCATTGGCCGTGATGTTGCCAAGAATGAGGGTCTTGTCAGACGCGATGGTATTGTTGATAGCAATGTTGTTGGCAGAGACCCCCAACACGTAGGTGCTGGTGAAGTTCAGGTTGTAGTCTCCACTGAACGCCTGGGTGGTATTGTTGCCCTGGGAGACCGCGTTCGCCACCGTGCGATCAGCGCCGTAGGCGAAGACCGTGCTGTTGCTGAGGGTGAGGCTGCCAGTGCCCAACGCCGTATCCGCGCCAATGCCCAGTGCCCCCGCATTCACGGCCGTAGCGCCGGTGTAGTTGTTCGCCGCATTGCTCAGAATCCAGGTCGCACTGCCATCCACAGTGATGCCGAGCGTGCCGCCGTTGTCGCTGAGCTGGCTGGTGATCATGTTCCCTGCCGTGTTGCTGCCGCGCAGGCTCAGCACCTTCGCTCCTCCCGTCATGTCATTGAGAACATTCGTCAGCACCAGGGCTCCGGTGCCATCTGCGTGGATCTGATTTGTACCCGTGGTGGTGTTGAGGCGGATCATGCGGTCGCTCACCTCCCCTGTGCCCACATACTGGAGAATGACGCCACCCGTGCCGCCATTGCCCAAGGCGATGGCACCATTCTGCGTATTGGCATCGGTGGTGAGACCCACACTTGAGCTACCTCCTATCACGCTGCTGTTCCCCAGGGAAAGCACCGTGAGCACCCCACCCTGCACAGCAGTACCACCGGTATAGGTGTTGTTGCCGAAGAGCTGGAGGATGCCTCCGCCTGTTTTCGTCAATCCGGAGAGGACAACGCTGCTATTGCTGATCGCACCTGTGATGGTGGCAAAATCAGCGCCCGTATTGACGTTGTCGTTCACCAGGATGGTGCGAATCGCGCCATCGAGGTCGATGGCATTGCGGAACTCAACTTCGCTCAAGGCCGTGGTAGAGCCCAACACGAGAGTGGCTCCGGTATTCACGAAACCACCTGTATTCCACTTCAAGGCCGTCTCAGTGCCGATGCCGCCGATGGCCACGACGAGCTTGCTGCCGGATGCGGCAAAACCACCGCCACCCGTGGTGAGGTTGCTGTTCCACGTGACCGTTCCCGGACCAGCGCCACCCATGGTGGAAAGTGTCCGGGTGAAGTTTCCACTCATTTCCAGAATACCGTTGCCGGCGATGCTGCCGAGAATCAGGGCGCTGTCAGAAGAGATGCTGTTGGCTGCGGCCAGTTCGAGGGTGCCGTTCTCCACGCGGGTGGCACCGGTATAGGTGTTGGTGTTGCCCAGGACCCACTTGCCAGCATCCATCTTGGTCACGCTGGTGATATTTGCACCCGTGCCGCTGTCCGTGATGCGCAGATTGAGCCGGTTGTCGCCGGTGGATGAACCACGAAGGATGAGCGACTGCGGTCCGACGACGCCGTGGACAATGTCCCCCGTGTTGGTGAAGACCACCGAGTTGTTGTTTGCGGCGTTGCTCGTCAAGGTGGCTCCGGTGCCAGCCAGGGTGAAGAGACGATCTGTGGAAGCCGAAGTGGCTCCGACCGTGAGTGCGCCATTCATAAGCGCTCCCGTGTAGGTGAGGCCTGCCGTGCTCCCGGTAAAGATCAGGCTGCCGGCATTGTCCGACATGTTCCCCGTGCCGATGCCGCTGGCTTGTCCGAGATTCGCCAGCACATTGACGATGATGGATCCTGAGCCTCCGATGGTGGTGACGCCACTATAGGTGTTCGCGCCCAGCAGTGTCTGTGTGCCTGTGCCATCCTTCCTGACGTGCAGTACGCCGGCTCCATTTTTCAACAGACCGGAGAACACGCCATTGCCCGTAGTGGCAGCAGTGCCAATCGCGAGGGTGCCAGCTGTCGCCGTACCCGCACCGCTATTGGTAATGGTGCCTGCACCATTCAACGCGCCAATGCCCACGGTGTTTGCAACACCCGCACCATTGATGTCCAGGGTGGCTCCCTGGCGCAGGGTTGTGACGTTACCAGCAGTACTGATGACGCCAAGCGAGGCCGTGGCCCCGGAGAGAATCACCGTACCCTCATTGATGTTCGTATTACCCGTGTAGGTGTTTGCTCCACCAATGATCAAAGTGCCGGTGCCGGACTTCGTAAGCGAGCCCGTGCCACTGCCAATCAGTGAGTTCACGGTCAGCGCATTCGCCGCTGTCGTGCCATTGGTGATGATGACCGTCTCCACACTGGCGGCACCGAGCTGGCTCCCGGTGATGGTCGCACCACCCGCAGAGTTGTCGAACAGCACCCCCTTGGCCGTGAGTGTCAGCACGCCGCCGAGGGTGATGGTGGGATTACCCGCGCCACCGATGAGCTTGAGCGTATTGATGGAAGCCGTGCCCGTCGTCGCTGCGCTGATGCTCTGGGAGTAGTTGATACCGGCGCCGCCCACGCCGGACACAGGGAAGGCATCGACTGTATATGCTGTGTATTGGGCGACATTGCCGGAGATAATGGTGGCCCAATCCAATCCATTGTAAGTCTGGTACGCCGCTCCACCGCTGGCAGCAGCGAGAATGCCGTTGGTCACCGTTCCTCCAGCGACAAACGAAATCGTCCCACCTGCACCTGGAGCATAGTTCACCGTCGCACCTGCAGTACGAGCAAGGTTGGAGAATGAGAGTGCCGCAGAGCCCCCTGCTCCCGCCGTCACCTTGACCGTTCCCGCGCCCGCCGTGACCGTAAGCGCACCCACGGTTTCGGTACTCGCAACGCCCGCGGCGCCCACGTATTCAAAAGTCCCGCCCGCTTCTCCGGTCGCCCCGAGGGCATTGAAGGTAATGGCCGAGCCACTCGCCAGCACATCCTCATCGGTGCTGGGACCGGTGAACTTATCCACGATTTTCAGCGTGCCGTTGGTAATGGTCGTCGCGCCAGTGTACGTGTTTACACCAGTGAGCACCCACGTGCCGCTGCCGTTTTTCGAGATGGAGAGATTGGCAGTGTTGTTGGCAAGGACGGAGGTGATGGTGTTGTTGGCCGTATTGGTACCGCCTAGGGAGAGCGTCTTCGCCCCGGCACCGCTATTCACGACGGCGTTGAGGGTCACAGCATCCGAGCCGGCCTGATTGGCATAGATGGTCGCACTACCGGTGGTTCCGGCAAGATTGATCACCTTGTTCGTGGTCAAGTCCGCTGCATTGGCAGCCACCGATGTGCCAATGATCAAAGATGCCCCGGTGGTCGTAGTGCCAATGTTGACCGTCGCAGTGTTGTTGGTGATGGAACGGAAATCCGTAATGGCGAGCGTACCGCCTTGAATGTTCACGGTGCCATCCAATGTCGAGCCTGTGCTGGTGATGGTCAGCAGACCCGTTCCAGACTTGGTAAGGTTGTGATTGAATGAGGCTGCCTGCGCCAGGAGGTTCCCGTTGATGAGGGTATTGCCGTTGCCGCTGATGGTCATGGTACGGTTGGCACCATTGTCCGAATTGTTCCAAAAGTTACCGTTGATGGTCAGCAGACCTGCAAGGCCGTTCGCGATGCCGGAGTTGTTGTCCCCGCCGTTCACTGTCCCCGTTGCGAAGGTCATCCCATAGCCGTTGCGGCTATTGAGGGTCGTCGTGATGTTGTCTTCATAGACGAACGTGTTGAACGTCGCCAGACCATTCACCGCATAACCACCGATGCTGTGGTCGACAAAAACGGTCGAAGCGGCTCGTCCATACACACTGGCCGCCGTGCCTCCCGCCAGCATGGATGGTGCATCCATGCGAACTTCCAGGACACCGCCATTCATATCCAGCACCGCGTTCGTACCCGTGCTGGTACGGGTGCCAAGCAAGCCCGCGGACTCGATGCGCACGCTGCTCTGCGTCACAGAGCTGGCAGAGATACGGAGAGTACCGGAAAACCCACTGGTGCTCGAAGCTTCGAGAAACAAGGTGCCCCCACCCGCCTTCTCAAGGGTGCCTGCGCCCGTCAGCGGGCCGTTGAGAAGGTACGAACCCGAACCGCCGCCATTCGTGCCACCAAGAGTGGTGAGGGTCGTGCCAGCCGTGCCGGGCGCGTCCAGCCCATTGACGAAGGTCAGCAAACCATTCACGGAAATGATGCGGGTGCTCACGTTTCCAATCGTGTTGGTCAGGGGACCAGAGATCTGGTGATTCCCCATGGTCACCAGCGCAGCGCCACGATCACTGATGGGTCCCTGCCCCTGTAGGGACAGACCCCGGGTGAAGTTTATCCCGGTGCCATAGCTGCCCTCGAGCATCAACTGACCGCCACCAAAGCCGCGCGTCGCGGACCCGGACACCACTACAGTGGAAGTATCCGTACCCAATGCTGCCAGGTTGTTGATGACCAGCGTGCCGTTGCTGATGTTCGTCACCCCCGTGTAGGTGTTGGCATTGGTCAGACGCAGCGTTCCGCGTCCCGTCTTCGTGAATCCATCCGTGCCCTGAATCACACTGCTGATGGTCGCGGTCTCGCCCATGTTCACATACACGCCCGGTGTGGTTCCAGCCAGCGTCAGTGTGCCTGCCGTAAGCGTGTAACCATTCCGCTCAAACTTCAGCTGGTTCGCCATGATGCCGCTCACGAGCGTCACGGTCTTCGGAGTGAAGAGAGAAGCTTCAGATGCGCCAAAGATGGCGCGGTCCACATTCGTGTTTGGCCATGCAACATCCGACGTGAGATTCCACCAATTGGCGGTGGAAGTATCCCAAGTGCCAGTCCCACCCAGCCCCGTACCGCTCGTATTGTTTCCGGTGGGATTGCCATCTGGATCCCAGTACAGGGTCGCGGCCTGAAGCGGCATGCTCGAAGCGATTTGCCAGAAGGCCACCAGAAGGATCATCAACCATCCGAGCGGCGTGCGAAAGCGGCGTAGTTGCTTCATCTGTAGAGTATTTTAAGAAAATCGATTGGGGCAATTTGAAGGGGAAATTTTTACGATAGGGCACCCGTCTTGCACCTCTGGGCACGCCATCTCGGCAGGGTTTCATGAGGGGAGCTTCCCCGCCTTGCGTAAATACTAAGCAATGTCTTTGGCAGCAGCCACATTAATTTTCGATGCCTTCTTAAGCTAAGAAGCTTTCTTAGCTGAGTCTAATAGGGAGAGGGGCCTATCCCTTCCCGGACCGGGAGCACTTTCGTCACAAGCTCCGTCACAAACATCTCGCTTTCAAGCCTTCCTGCCTGCCCCTTGGAAGAGGGCGCCACCCCACCTCGAACCGCTGGCCAGCCGCTTGATTCCGGGAGAAATATTCACAGGAGCCCAAACCGGGGCCGAGGATTTAGAGTGCCAACTCAGGCGCGAACACGGCCTGTCCATCCATGGCAAATCCATCTTCACGTCTGCCCCGCTCCACATCCCACGCCGCATAGTCGCCAAGACTATACATGAGGAGGGAGGATGTGCATGAGGAGATGAGCCGATTCACTCCTTCAATCCCGACAGGAGTTTAGCTTCAGAGGTGCGCTGAACAAAGACGAAGCACAGGCAGTCAGGCACGCGACGCCGTTCCCGTACCCTGGCTCAGGCTCTTGCGGAGGGTCTTTGGGGAAACGCCCTTCTCCACCAGGAAGGCACGGCAAAAGGCGGCCATGCTGTAGTAGCCGACTTGGACACCGATGAGTCCCACCGGGTCACGGCTCACGGCCAGCAGTTCGAGCGCCTTCTCCACACGCACCCGCCGAACGTACTGCGGGATGGAGACCCCGTGCGTCTGGAAGAAGGCGCGGCTCATCTGAAATTTGCTCAACCTCGTGCCCTCAATGAGAACATCCAGGCTGGGTGGCTCCACGAAATTGGCAGCGATGAGCTTGCTGGCCGCGCATGGCCGCGCGGCTCTTCTCCTCGGTGGATGCGTGCATGGTAGTAGCCCACTTTTGCGCAGGCAAGGGCGACTTAATTGCAATTGCAGTCACAGCCCCCATGGAGGCAGACCAAGGAGTGAGGAAATGACGAAGTGATGCTGCGCCACCCAACTTACGTCCACGAGATCCATCGAGAGGAAGTTTCCCTCCAGACCGTCACTTCCTCACTTTTCTGGAAACACGAAGCTGACAAGCCGAACTGGCGCCGCGATACAGCGATATCTGTTCCTCGATCGGAGGAAACCGAATTCACCAGACTACTGCGCTCCCCCGTTTGGCACCTCTAGCCCCGGCAGACGGGGCCCCATCCGGGCAAAATGGGCATCTGCCCCACCCCGCTATTATCGCGGATTCCTGCGGATGTATTTCCGGGGCGGCCTAGGAAAGGAAAAATTCTCCGGGAAGTCCTTGGGCCTGTGCTCGCTCTGATATTCAGAGGGCAGCGTTCCCATTTCCAGTTGGAAAGCCCTGCTAAACGCGCTGATGCTGGCGTAGCCCACTTCGTGGGCGACCTCACCCACGCGCCGGTCCGGCTAGGCGCGCAGCAGTTCAGCGGCCTTCTGGATACGGGCCTGCCTCAGAAGCTCCGGTCCGGACTTCCCCGTCACCATGGGGAACAAGCGGCTGAGCTCGTACTTCGTCATCCCCACCGTGTCTGCAATGCTGGCAATGCTGGGCGAGTTTGCGACATCCGCCAGCAGCAGCTCCACTGCTCTGAGCGTGCGCGCTTGCGCTTCTTCGATGTCCAGCATTTTGCCCCTTATATGCAAATATGGGCAACCAAGTCAACCTGCCAACTAGTTCATTCACCATGAACGCAATACCAAGCAAGTCCGGCGTTGCACTTTAAATTGCGACCTTGCAATTCAGGCACCTTGTTTTCACCAGCAATCTGACCCTACAATGCAACCCTGCACGACAGCCGAAAAGGTCCGATTGGTTTGCGAAGGCTTTCACGGCGACAGCAGGGCGTAGTACCAACACGTGAGTTTGACTACGCAGCGCCGCTCAGAAGTAGCGCTTTCGAGCAACACAGCAGAGGCCGATGTGCAATGCAACGGTCTGCTCCTTGATGTGATGACATCATCCTGATTGGTGAAGGACATGACCAGACTCCATCATTGTGCCTCTCCCCTCCTGCCACGGTTGAGGAATGCATGGCTTTCAGCAAGGAATGGTGAGCCACTTCATGCCGTTGGAACGAAGGTGAAGCAGAGGAGGTCACGCCATGATACCAAACATCCTCAAATGGGGAGTGGTGGCAGCAATCTTGAGTACAGCCTTTGGAGGAACACCGCTCCCGAACAAAGACCTTGATGCCCGCGAGCACAACCCGGCTGCACCGCACCTGCCAACCGAGATGCAGCGAGGACCAGGCCATCTACGGCAGGTGGCATTGACATTCGATGCGGGAGCTGATGCTGAAGGCCTCCCTGAACTCTTGGACGTGCTGGAGCAGGAAAGAGTCCGCGCCACCTTCTTTCTCACAGGCAGGTGGGCATGCGAAAACCTCCATCTGGCAAGATGGATAGCCACACAGGGACATGTGCTCGGAAATCACACGTGGGCCCACAAGAACCTCACCAAGCTGGAGGAGTGGGAAGTCCGGGAGGAACTCGTGCGCACCGATGACCGCTTTGTGGGATGGTTCGGTGTTCGCTATATGCCGCTCTTCAGAGCACCCTATGGCGAGACCAATCCCGAAGTACTGACCGTCGCGCAAAAGCTTGGCTTCCACGCCATCCGCTGGAGCATCGACACGCTCGATGCCATGGAGCCGCCGAAGACAGCTGCCTTCATTGAAGAAAGGATTCTCGGAAAGCGAGATGCCGAGCTGAAGGGCGCCATTGTGCTGATGCATGTGGGCCATCCCGAAACCGTCGAGGCACTTCCCCGGGTGATTCATGGTCTGCGGGAGCGAGGTTTCGAATTTGTGACCGTCAACGAATGGATACCCGGTCTATCCCGCCCGGACATCAGACAGCTTGGCTCCACACTTCAGTCACAGAGCACCACGTCCATGGTGAAGCCCAAGTGAGCTATCCCTTCGGAAACGTGCAGACTACCTCGGTGCCCTGCGGCTGGGCGGACCGAATCTCGACAGAGCCGCCAATCATTCCCGCACGGTATTTCATCGTGTACAGGCCCATGCCATTGCCTGCCTTGTCCTGAGGCGCGGGCACCTGGCTGCCATCGCCTGTGATGGTGAGGGAGGCGCTTGCAGTGAGTTCGGAAAGAATGATGTCAATATGCTTCGCTTTGCCATGGCGCACCGCATTGTGAATCGCCTCCTGGGCGATGCGGTAGAGATGGGTGGCCTTTGCGTGATCTCGCACTTCCACCGCTTGATCGCAGGTGAAGCTGCAGGTCACCTTGAACAATTGCGAGGTGTGCGCGGCGAGGGCTTTGAGCGCCGACATGAGTCCATTCCTTTCCACCTCCACTGGGGATAATCCACGTGCCAGCATCCGGGTCTGTTGGATGGCATCCTTCACATAGCCGGAGATGGACGCCACTGCATCCACGTCCAGGGGAGAACTTGTGGCGAGTCTTTTCTTCAGCACTTCCAGCAGTACATCCACACCAGCGAGCGTCTGCCCAAGTCCGTCGTGGAGGTCATGCCCGATACGGCGCTGCTCCTGCTCGCTGATCTCCAGCACCTCACGCTCCAGCCGCTTCCGCTCCTCCTCGGCCTCCGCCAGGCGATGCTCACGATCCATCTGTGCCAGAGCCCGCTGCACCACAGCCGGGACCAGCTCGAGGAATTGTCCATCCTTCACGATGTAGTCCAGCGCACCGCGCTTCATCATATCGACTGCCACCCTCTCGTCCCCCTGCCCCGTGATGATCACAAAGGGGACCAACCGGCCTTTGGCCTTCAGGCGCTCCACCAGCTCTGTCGCGTTGAGATCATTGAGTTTCAGATCCAGCAGCATCAGGTCGGCCTCATGATCCTGGAGCCATGCCATGGCATCCCTGCCGGAGGTGGCCGTGGCCGCTTGATAGCCCTCCCGTTTGAGCGAACGTGCAATCAGGCGGGTAAGCCCCTCGTCATCATCGACCACGAAGATGGTCTGGCCCGGCGCCGGCGATGTGGTGGGTGATAGTGTATCAGATGCCATTTCCTTGCTCATGCTCCAGCAGAACTAGACGCTGACTTCCGGCACCTCCACCAGGGTCACGAAGTGTCCCAGGCTGGTGATGGTTTCGGAGAACTTCTCATAGTCCACCGGCTTCACAAGGTAGTGGCTACAGCCGAGAGCATGGCAGCGAGCGACCTCGCGTGGGTCATCCGTGGTGGTCAGCATGATGACGGGTATCTTGCGCAACTCCACATCGCCCTTGATTTGCCGCAGCACCTCCACCCCATCCACCTTGGGCATCCGGATATCCAGGAGCAAAAGATAAGCGGCCTCTGACGGACGCTGCCCTTCCACCCGGCGGAAGAGAAAGTCCAGCACCTCCTGCCCGTCCGAAAAACGTTCGATGGGATTCGCCAGAGCTGCACGGCGCAAGTTCTTTTCGATGAGACGGGCATGGCCAGGATCATCATCCACAATCAGTATGGTCACTTCCTGCTTCAAGTTCATGACGGTCGGTGCCTGGGAACTCGCAAATCAGTCGGACTGTGAAGGAACGGGCAGCGATACAAAGAAGCGGCTGCCCTTCCCTGCCTCGGACTCAAGCCAGATTCTTCCTTCGTGCCTTTCGAGGATGCGCAGTGCGATGGTGAGGCCCAATCCCTCGCCACTGCCATGGGATGGGTCCAGCCGGTGGAAGATTTCAAACACCTTGGACTGGTGCGCGGTTTCAATGCCGATGCCGTTGTCCTCCACGCAGTAGATGGACCGCCCGCCTTCGATGCGACCGCTTATGGTGATGCTGCAAGTCCTTTCCGTGCTGCGATACTTCAGCGAGTTGTCGAGCAGGTTCGAGAAGACCTGGTTGATTTGCACGGCATCACCCATGCACGGGGGTAGATCGGTCACGCGCACCGTGGCTCCAGCCTGCTGGATTTGGTATTCCATCGTGTGCATGATGTCAGACATGAGCCGGTTCATGTCGAGCTCCACGATCGTCAGGGCCACTCGGCCCATGCGAGAGAACCGGAGGAAACCAGCGAGGAGCGCTTCCATTTTTCCCACGCTGGAGAGGATGAAGCTCAGCGCCTCCGGGATGTCTTCCGTGAGCGCCTCCTGCACGCCGGGCAGCTTCTCTGCACCGGTGCCCGCGAGCTTCGTCTCCACCAGGCTGCAGGCGCGGGCGAGTTCCTTGCTGAAGCCCTGGATATTCACCAGGGGCGAGCGCAGGTCATGCGAGGCGACGTAGACGATGGCCTCGAGTTCCTTGTTCTTCTCCGCCAGCGTGCGCGCCATCTGCGCGAGTTGTTCCTCATACTGCTTCCGCACGCTGATGTCCGTGCGGATGGCGATGTATTGCACGGGCTGGCCTGCCTTGTCGAGAAAGGGGAAAATGGTAGTATCCACCCAGTAGTAGGTGCCGTCCTTCGCGCGGTTCTTGATCTCCCCTCTCCACACCCTGCCCTTCGAGATGGTACGCCACATGCCGGTGAAGAATTCACGCGGGTGATGACCAGAGTTGATGATCCTGTGATTGCGCCCCAGCAGTTCCTCCCGGCTGTACCTGGAGATCTGGCAGAACTTGTCGTTCACGTAGGTGATATCACCTGCGGGATCTGTGATGGCAACGATGGAGTGTGCATCCAGTGCTGCCTTGAGATCATGCAGCTCCCCGAGCCTCTCCAGTAATTCTTCATAGGATGGTTGTGCACCTTCGCTGCCTGGGACGCGCCTGGTCCCTGCATCGGCTGCTGACGATCCTTCTGAACTGGAAACCTCGGAAGACATGGAACACGATGCGGCACTGAACCGGAAGTAACTCGTGGAAAGGATTCTCCAGTCCCCATCCAGTGCCTGGCTCCTCAGTAATTGTTCCATGTCGGTCGTGTCAATTGTTTTGGAAGTCCGCGCCACTCCATTTCGTCCGCGCGTTACTTCACCACCAGCACCGGACACGGTGCCTGGCGCACGACCCACTGGGCAGTGCTGCCCACATACGAGTGCCCCCAGCGCGTGTGCTCGTGCGGCCCCACGATGATCAAATCGCTATCGGCTTCTTTCGCCAACTTCACGATCACATCCCACGGCTCCCCGTTCTCCACACGCAGGTCCCAATTGCGACTCTCCGGCATTCTTTCTTCCTGGACCTTGGCCATGCGAACCAGAGCCTCATGGACACACAAGGCTTGCGTCTGGCTGTCCGCACTGCAAGGAGGCCAGGCAGGCGCAGGCTCCAGGGCATGTACCAGGGTGATGTGCGCACCTTCCCGGGCATCCAGGGCGCACGCCATATCCAGAGCGTGCTGCGCGCCAGCCCGATGATCATACCCCACAAGGATCCGGCTGAATCGAAACTCTGGCGGGCAGGGTGTAAGAGTTCCGGCCTTGTTCCTCAGGGCCTTCCCTACAAGCACAGGACAGGGCGCCTGCTGCACCACCTGCTCAGCCACACTGCCGATGCTCATCCGAGCAAGTCCCATCCGCCCGTGGCTGGACATCACCAGCAAATCAAAGCCCTCGTCCCGGGCCATGTCACAGATGACCTGCACCGCGGAGCCCGTCGCGATTCTCGTCTCGAGCATTTCACTGTTTTGGATGCTATATTGGGAGCGCAGCTCCTTCATCCACCGGTCCGCCTGATTGATGCGGGTGGAGAGTGGCGCATGATGGTGGGCGGCATCGTGTTCAGCATCGTTGTCCTCCGAGGGATCCACCACATGCAGCAAGGTGACGGATGCACCGGGGCTGGCCATCACCAGGGCCACCGTGGCACTCACCGCGGCCCTGGAAAGCGGTGAAAAGTCCGTGGGCGCGAGAATCCTCCTGACTCGCGAGGCAGACTCAGCCACAGGTGCTGCGGTACTGTACGCGGTTTTCATGACAGGAACATGACCCACACTGCACTACCGGGCTCTGCGGATTTTGCGATGCTGTGTGCGTTCCCGTAAGCCCGGGCGTGCTCCACATCAGACGCCCGCAGGCACGCCTGCCTTTTGCCCGGCTTTCCGCGACGTTGCAGAAACCTTCGACTCCAGCTCCGCTTCCCCCAGATACACGCACAACACATTCGTGTGACCATGCGCCAGCACCCGCCTTGAGAATGAGGGATGTTTGAGACGCTGCAGTCCATGTCTGTGATGCGAGCCCACGACAATCAGATCCGCCTTCGCCCTCTGGGCCACGGCAACAAGATCGTAGGCAGGGTTCCCCCACGACGGGAGGACGTGCACCGCCCGAGGCACGACGCCAATGGCCTCGTCGAACCGCTTTTTCACCTTTTCCTGAACGGCCGTAGTCTCCTTGTTCGCAGGCGTGGTGAAATCGGAATCTCCAACCATCCACTCACCGCTCTGGACCATTTTCGCATTCATCTGCACGAAATGCGCACACTCGAGATCGATGGGCCCCAGGAGCAGCAGCTTCTCGATCGCCCTTGGAAGTGCATCCTCTGATTCACTGACATCGGAAGCACAAAGCACCTTCAGAGCCTTTCCATTCTGCAGCCACTGCAGCAAAGGCTCTGCGTGCCTCACCACCAGTGTGGGGGTGATTACGGACTCCGCCACATGCTCCGCGACACTGCCTACCAGCAGCCTCTCTGTGATTCCCTTTCCGGTGGCGCCCATCACCACCAGCGCGGTGTCATCATCACCTTCCTCAATGAGATGGTGCCCCGCACTGCCGTGCATCACGGTGGTCTCCACCCTCTGGCCCGGCGCACAAATACGGTCCGCCTCGGCATCGAGCAAATTCTGACCGTGGGAATGGAGCGACTCGACCACGGGATACTCCGCCGGGGCAAGCCAGTCCGCGACGCAATGCACCAGCTTCAGCGGGTGTTTGAGCTTCGCCGCTACATACGACGCCACTTCCGCGGCATCTTTGGCAGGTTCAGAGAAATCGGTACCGCAGAGGACTTTCATGGCAGGAGTGGGTTGGAGATGGAGTCTGAGGATGATTGAATGGCTGTGTGTGCCGTGGTGGACACTTCCATTCTGCCATCGGCTGGCGGAACCTCTCTGCATCCGTTGGTTTGTATTGCGCGTTTCTTGAAGCGCATCCCGCTGACGCACAGCCGGCGTCAATCAGGCAGCGCCAAGATCCCACCGGAGTATCCCAAAAGATGCCGAGTACTCCGCGTCCTTGGTGCGAGCGTGAGCTTGCCGCTCCCCTACTTTGATGAACCTACTTCACCGTCATTGCCAAATCGCGCACGGTGTGCTCATCCAGCACGGAGTAGAAGGCGCTCTGGGCCCTGTACAAGATGGGCTTCAAGTGACACTTCGCAGAGATGGGACAGGTGTTCGTAGCGGGTGTGAAGCACTCCACGACATCGGCGGTCTCTGTCAGGCGGACGATTTCACCCAGCTTCGTATCCGGCGTGTGTGGCGCCAGCATGAGCCCGCCACTCGCGCCACGTTCTGTCTTGAGCCAGCCCGCACGAGTCAGTGTCTTGGCGACCTTCGTGAGGTGATTGAGCGAGACACCGTAGAACTCGGCCATCTCACGAGTGGTCGCCTTCTCTCCAGGGCGCTTCATCAGGTAGATGAGCACGCGAAGAGCATAGTCGGTGCGGTAGGTGAGCTTCATCGGGTACAGTCAGAAATGATGGATTCGCACTGTGGCCTGAAAGATTTGTTTTCCAATTAGGTATTTATTATACCTATTTCAATGAACATTGCCAATCCCCCATTCCCTGACCTGCTTGGCCGCCCCGATATCGAAAAGCTCGTGAATGCCTTCTACGAGCGCGTACAGGCTGACGAACTTCTGGGTTTCATCTTCAACGATGTCGCCAAGACGCACTGGGAATCCCACCTCCCACGCATGTACGCCTTCTGGGAAACGGTGCTCTTCCGGTCCGGTGGCTACACGGGCAATCCCGTGGCAGCCCATGCCAAGCTGGTGCCGCAGACGGAGATGGGCCGCACCCAGTTTGATCGCTGGCTGCTTCTCTTCCGCGAGACGGTGGACAGCCTCTTCACCGGCCCCAATGCGGAACACATCAAGAACTGTGCCCACGACATGGCGAACGTCTTGTACAGCCGCATCAACGGCGTCCCCGATCCACGATTCGATCCTGCCCGCCTGACTCCGGAGCAACGCGCCCGCTACGCGAAGTACCGGGCCGAACAGCCAGCTTGAGCTTCAAGCGGCCATCCTTTTGCGCCCCACCCCACGGTGGGAGGGACGCATGCACCCAGATACAAACCAGAACACAAACACACTGCTCACACGCTACCACCCATGAAAAAAACGATACTGCTCCTCAGCCTCGTCTGCAGCCTCGCCGCCTCTGCCGCGGAACCGGGCTCAAGCAAGGAAACATCGAATGGCACCTGCCCGGTCACCGGCAAGCCCGCGGACCCTGCCATCACCTACGCGTACGAAGGCATTACTTACTCCTTCGCCGATGAAGCCTCACGCCAGAAGTTCACAAACGATCGCGCCGGGAGCCTGTACCAAAAGCTCGGCGGCAAGGCTGCCATAGATGCCGCAGTCGAGCTCTTCTATGTGAAGGTGCTTGCGGACAAGCGCGTGAATTACTTCTTCGAGGACATCAACATGAACAAGCAGAAGAGGAAGCAGAAGGAGTTCCTCTCTGCAGCACTTGGTGGCCCCATCCCCTACGTGGGCAAGGATCTCCGGAGCGCTCATGAAAGCCTCGGTGGATTGAATGACACCCACTTCGATGCCATTGCAGAGCACCTGCAGGCGACGCTCACGGAATTGAAGGTCGATCCCCAACTGATCGGCCAGGCCATGGCCATCGTCGGCAGCACCCGGGATGCGGTGCTCAATCGCCCGGCGAAGCCCGCAGCAGCGGCGACTACTGCAGTGCCTTGATTCGCTGTACGCTCCACTCAACCATCATCGCCAGGAAGACGGGCGATGATGGTACTCTGGGAGCATCTGCTATTGAGACCAAATAGCATTGCAAAAAATCATTCAACGCCGGGCAAATTCTCAGGTCATAGCATCCGTCTCTTTGTTGCCGTGATGTGACCTGGTTCAAATCCATCCTCTGTGTCTGGGCATGCCTGCAGCTCGTGCTGCCAGGTTGCCTATGCCAGTTGCTGGAGCCGCTTGGCATTCATGTTCCGCATCATCATCACCATCACGGACTCGTTGCACGGCAGGAAAATCCTGGTCCGTGCCAGCTGAAGGCCCCGCCGTTGCAGGGCACCGAGAGTGAGGTTCCCTGTCACTGCGACGAGCGACCAGACCGGACCACCGACGAATCTCTCGCCAGCACCACCTCCGAGGTGCCGGGCGTGGAAGATTGCCCGTGGGAAATGCTGCCGACCTGGGAGCACCGCCCCGAGCCCTCCGCAAAGCGGATTACACGGCTGACAGGAAGAGACCCTCCCCATGATGGGATGGCCACCGCAGAAGAAGCGCGAATCGCTCGCTGCGTGCACCTGCTCTGAACAGAACTCCGACCACCCGTGCTGCTCTGCCATCGAGCACCATGAGCGTGGTCCACGCCCACTCCCTCCCGTGATGAATACTCACGGTCATGGACTGCCATCACGTCGGCACGTCGTGAGGACTGCCGCGCACTTTTCTATTCAACAGCACTTCATTTCTTCATCATCATGAAACTCTCCTTTGCCTTTCTTACCACGGTCGCAGTCATCGTAGGACTGCAACAACCTACCCACGCACAGAGCATCACGCAGTGGAATGGCTCTGCCTCCATCACCTTTGCAGGAACCTCTACCCTTCACGACTGGTCCGGAAGCGTGAAGGCCCAGCCATTCATCACCTCGGTCGGCATGAGCGACGCGGCGAAGCCTTCGTCCATCAAAGCCAGGGTGGAGGTGAAAGCGGCAGAGATGGATACCAAGGAATCCAAGCGCGATGAGAACATGCGCAAGGCTTTGCGCGCTAGCGACCACCCCCTCGTCGTTGGTGACATCGATACACAGTTCTCCCATCTCACTCCGGGCATTGGCGCAACACCGCAGGTCCTTCCCTTCAATCTCGTCATCATGGGAAAGAGCCAGTCCTCGGTCGCTACGATCTCAAACTGGAAACAGAAGGGAGACAGCGCGTCCTTTGAAATGGACTTCGACGTTTCCATGAAGACGTACAGCATACGCGTGCCCTCCGTCATGCTGGTCATTCGAGTGGGCGATGTGGTGAAGGTCCATGCCAAGGTCACTCTGGAGAAAGTCAACGCCTGAACCTCCGATGAACGCCTACATACACCACATAGCGACTCTGGCGGCTCCATTCGTCTACCGACAAGACACCATCCGCGAGCGGATGATGGGATGGACGTCCGATGAACGGCATCGCCGCCTCCTGAGCGCCCTGTACAAGCGCTCCGGCATTGAGACCCGGCACAGCGTGCTGGAGAGTTTCTTTGAGACCGGTGGCCACGGCCTCTTCCAACCGGACGGTGGCGGGCGCCCGGGAAATCCGGGCACAGCCGAGCGGAATGCACGCTATGCCAAAGCCTCCCGTGACATGGCCGAGGAAGTTGCCAGACGTGCGCTCCATGGCAGCGGCTACCAGGCCAGTGACATCACACACGTGATCTATGTCACCTGCACTGGATTCGTGAATCCCGGACCAGAGCTGCATCTCGTCGAATCGCTCGGCATGAATCCTGGCGTGGAGCGTTACACCCTTGGGTTCATGGGCTGCTATGCGGCCTTCCCCGCGCTACGCATGGCATCGCAGTTCTGTGCAGCTTGCGAAGACGCCGTCGTGCTCGTGGTCTGTCTGGAGCTCTGCACATTGCACCTGCAGCTGGAAGACAAGCCGGACGTGATGCTGGCCAATTCACTCTTTGCTGACGGCGCAGCAGCAGCGCTCGTGACCGCACACTCGCCAGCGAAAGAAATCCCCGCCTACAGTCTGGATGGATTCACCTCGGAGTTGGTTCCTTCGGGCGCTGCGCACATGGCATGGGACATCGGCAATCACGGCTTCGAGATCAAGCTGAGTAGCTACGTGCCGGAGATACTCGGAGCAGAGATGCAGACACTCATGACACGGGTGCTTGGCAAACATCACTGCACACCCGCGGATATCGCAGAGTGGGCCGTGCATCCGGGTGGTCGCGCCATTCTGGACAAGGTGGAGCAGGGATTGCAACTGCCATACACAGCCCTGGCGAGCTCGCGCCGCGTGCTGAGGAACCATGGCAACATGAGCAGCGCGACCGTGCTCTTTGTGTTGAAGGATCTCCTGGGGACGCCGACGCAAGCAACTGGACCGACCTGCGCGATGGCCTTTGGCCCGGGTCTGACGGTGGAGGTGGCACTTCTCGAGCGTCTGGGCTGCAAACCTGTGCATCGGGCCACCGAGAACACTGCCCTGCAAACCTTGCACGACTCCACACTGCATGGCTGATACACCTTACTCGGGGACGACACCCGTCGGGCCTCCACCGAGGTGGTCCGACGCCCCTCCCTACACCAACCTGCAGCGATGGACTGCTCTGGCCTATGGCACTCTATGCCATAGTTTCTTCATCGCTGCTGTCGTGGTGATGTTCGTGGCTCTCCATGGAGGTTTGACCGAGGGATGGAGCGCCTTGTCTGGCTGGACGGGAGTGGCAGGAAATGTCCTGCTGCTCACCCAATTCGCCGCCGGGCACAGCCTGCTGCTTGGAGATCGTGGACGCAAGTGGATGGCCCGGCTGGCGCCATTCTCTCTGGGAAGGGCGCTGTCCACCACTCTGTTCGCCACCATCTCCTCGCTGCAGCTGCTGCTGGTGTTCCTGTGGTGGTCGCCTTCGCATGTCGTCTGGTCCGCTCCCGCGGGCTGGCTGCTCCATGTGCTGGACACCCTGTATGCAGCATCATGGCTGCTGCTCGCGAAGTCGATGTATGATGCCGGCATGGATGTCCAGATTGGCCTGCTGGGATGGCGCAGTGTGTGGCGCAATGAACCTGCTGTGTACAAACCCTTCGCCAGGGCAGGAACCTTCCGGTATGTACGGCAGCCCATCTACCTCTCCTTCGCGCTGATCCTATGGACTGCACCGGTCTGGACTCTGGATCATCTACTGGCGGCGCTGCTCTGGACGGGATATTGCATTGCAGCGCCGGTGCTAAAGGAGAAGCGCTATGCCAGGTACTACGGAGACGCCTTCGTACGCTATCAGCAGCGCGTGCCCTACTGGCTGCCTCTCCGACGATGGCGCAAGGAGATGGCAACGGCAACCGAGATGGACACTCCTCATGATGTGATCATCATCGGGGCCGGTCCGGTGGGGCTGCTGCTCGCAAATCTCCTTGCCGATCGAGGCCGACAGGTGCTGGTCATTGAGCAGAATCCCGACTCCCAGTGCCCATCGCAAGCCATCGGCATCACGCCACCCTCCCTGGAAATCTTTTCCCGCCTGGGACTCGCAGATGCGCTCATAGCTTCAGGGGTTCCCATCTCGCGCGTGGAAGTGAATGGCCACTATGGGCCAGTCGGCGTCTGCGATTTCACCCACCTGTCCGGCCCTTCGAAGTTTGTACTGAGTGTGCCTCAATCCCGGACGATGGCCCTCCTGCGCGGGAATCTCGCACGCTATCCTCAGGCCAGAATCACGCATGGCGCTGAAGCGAAGCTCCTCGCGCAAGATGGCTCGGGTGTGGAAGTGGAAGTGCGCAACACGAATGGCCGCGAGTCTGTAAGAGCGAAACACGTGGTGGCCTGTGATGGGAGCCGTGGCTCCACGCGCAACCAGCTACGCATCCGCACCCATGAAGGTAAATATCCCTGCCACTTCGTAATGGCGGACTTCATGGACTCAAGCGGTCTGGGCGATGAAGCGCGACTATTCTTCACCGCAGATGGAGCCGTGGAGTCCTTCCCGCTTCCAGCAGGAATGAGAAGGTGGGTTATCCAGATGCCGGATCGACAATCTTCTACCGCTGCCGATTTGGAAACCCTGGTGCAAACTGTTCTTCACCGCACGGGCATTCCGCTTGAGATGCCTCATGGAGTCATGCCTGCAACGTTACCCTTCAGCCCTCGCTGGATGCGGTGCGAGACGTATGTCGACGGTCGCATCTTTCTCTGCGGTGACTCAGCTCATGTGATGAGCCCGATTGGTGGTCAGGGGATGAATACTGGATTCGCGGATGCGGAGTTCCTCAGCGTTGCACTTCCGGCCATGCAAGACGACCCAGCCATGGCATCGGCGTGGTCTTCAGCCTATGATCGCATTCGCTCACGAGCCGCCAGGATTGCCACCCGCCGGGCTGCATGGGGCATGAGGCTCGGGACACTGCAGGGGAACGTGAACGCGCTACTCAGGGACACGTTCATGAAGGCAGCGTTGTTTTCTCCGTTACTGGCTCGTCCGCTTGCCTTGTGGTTCTCCATGAGCAGCATCCCCGGAGCCACGCTGAGCCGCGTGCCATCAAGGCGCATTCCACGGAGATCCCGGGCGAGACGCTCCTAGGACGTCTCACCTGAAATGATGCTCACGCCATCTCAAACGGGTTGAGCGTGAAATGCACGTTGTGCTTGGGAGAGTGGAGTTCGATGGACTCCACCACCGTTTCGATGGCGCAGAAGCCGGGTTTCTTATGATAGTGCTCCAGGAAGTACGCGTGGGACATGTCCACAATGCGCTGCCAGATGCGCTTCAGTGAGGGACCGTCATCGACGACTCTCGCCCTGCCTTTGAGGTTCACCACGAGGGAAAGGTCCTTGTTGAAGAACATCCAATTCACCTCGGGGTGAGCGAGAATCTCCCGCACCTTGCGGCTTTCCGGAGATGTGAGTGTCTGAAATACAGGAAACTCATCCAGAGCGAGTGTGGACATCCAACGCATCTGCGGTTTCCCCTCAAGATCAATGGTGCCGAGGATGCCCGGGTAGTGACCGTTCACCAGACTCTTCGCCAGGTTGATGACATCGTCGCTATCTTCAATGTCATAGGTATTGGGGTCGAATTCAATGTCGTTTGTCGCACTCATATCGGTGGGGATTCACCTCAAAGATAGACGGCGAGTGCAGCATCTGCCGTTCGTCCCTTGTGGAGACCACGGCAAATCTTGTCCCTGATCATGACGCCCCCATCGGCTCAACCTCGACTCTCAGGGGACGCCTCCTTGTAGAAGATGAGGCGCAGGCTGTTCAGGCACACGATGAGGGTGCTGCCCTCATGTGCGACCACGCCCCAAGTCAGCGGCAGCAGCGACGCCAGAGAAGCAAGGGAGGCCAGCACAATGGCGCCGAGTGAGATGGCCAGATTCTGCCGGATGATGCGCCGCGCCCGCTGGCTCAGATCCAACGCGGTAAGCAGCTTCTCAATGCGGTCATTCATCAATACGATGTCGCTCTGCTCCATGGCAGCATCGCTACCGCGCGCTCCCATGGCAACGCTCACATGGGCGGCAGCCAGGCTGGGGGCGTCATTCACGCCGTCGCCGACCATCGCCACCTTGCGTCCTCGTGTGGTCAGCTCCTGGATGATGCGAACCTTATCACCCGGATGAAGTCCAGCACGCACCGTGGTGACTCCCAACTCCTTGGCGACGCTCTCCGCTGCAGCACGCCGATCTCCCGTGAGCATCATGCTTTCGATGCCGTGCTCCCTCAGCCGCCTCAGCACGGATCGGCTGCCTTCGCGGATGGAATCCTCCAGCAAGATGCGCCCGACTACGCCCTGCCCCAGCACCCACACTTCAGACACCGCGAGCGGCGTATCTGGCACTCGTTGCAGCCACTCGCGGAACTGGGGCTGGCTCAACAGCTCCCGACGACCGACATAGTAGACGACGTCCTGAATCTTCCCACGCAAGCCCATGCCGGAGATGCGCTGGAAGTCCGTGACTGTTTCCGGATTCACCCCATGCCGCCTCCCATATTCGCTGATGGCACGTGAGATGGGATGATTCGAATGGCTGTCGAGCGATACAGCGATTCTAGCGACGTCATTCTCGTGCCCAGTCGGGAAGCTCTCCACCTGACGCACCCGCATGGCTCCTTCCGTGAGGGTGCCAGTCTTGTCCATGCAGATGGTGTCCACCTCGGCGAGCTTCTCCACGGCAGCGCCGCCACGAAACAGAAGCCCATGCCTTGCTCCCCAAGCAATGGCCGCCAGGATTGCTGAGGGGATGCTGAGAGCGAGAGCACACGGAGACATCACCACGAGCAGGGTCATGGAACGATAGAAGGCCGAGGTCACGCCGGGCTCATTCGCAAAAGGCCGCACTCCCAGCGCAAGCGACCACACGAAGAACATGGCCAACGTCAACCCCATGGCGGAGAGTGTGTACGCCGTGCCAAACTTATCCGTGAAGCGCTGGCTCGGTGCGCGCAAATGCTCTGCCTGCTCAATCAAAGCAATGATGCGCTGCAGCGTGCTCTCCGCTGAGACCTTGTCCACGCGCAGGGCGATGGAGCCCCAGAGATTCAGGGTACCCCCCAGCAGCGTATCACCGCTGGTCTTTTCAATGGGCACGGACTCGCCGGTGACATTGGACTCATCCACGGCCGTTTCACCAGACATCAGCGTCCCATCGACAGGAATCAATTCGTCCGGCAGCACCCGCAATTGGTCACCGATGACCAACGCCTCCACAGGACGCATTTGCAGGCTGCCATCTGCACCCATCACCCGGGCCACCTTCGGAGCCGCGCGTGTCAATGCGCTGATCTCACGACGTGTACGGTGCAATACGTAGTGCTCGATGGCGCCAGAGGCTGAGAAGAGGAAGAGCAGCAACGCACCCTCACGCCACGCGCCAATCGATGAAGCCGCGATGGCGACCGCGAGCATGAGGAAGTCGATATCGAGACGGAATTGCCGCAGTTTCGACCACGTCTCCATCGCGGCATTAATCCCTCCGGCAATCATGGAGCCGGTATAGCAGGCGATGGCCAGCCACATCAGGTTTTCCTGATGCTCCAGCACCACACCTGCCAGGAGCAGCAAGAGGCAGATACCAGCCTGCAAGGCCAAACGTTTCCACTCGGACGCTTGGTCCAGCTCTGCATTGCGAACCGTGGGCCACGCAAACTGCCTCCACGTCCAGGCACGCCGGTCCGCGGCAGCAGTTCCATGTGGACGTTCCACCACCAACGCAGAACCACTTGTCCCTGCACTTTCCGGACGCGTGGAGAGGAATTGCTCATCGAGTTCTCGAATCAGGGTATCGAGCTTCTCCTTGAGCTTCACGGCATTCACCGTGCCCTTGGTGGCGACGGAGATCGTCTGGGCGCTGGGATCCAGCCGCACGGCCAGGATCTCATCATCATTCTGAAGAAAGGCTTCAAGCCCTTCCATCCACGTGACGGCATCACGGAACTGTTCCGAAGGGTCCGAGTCTGTCGCGGTCATGGGATGTAGGGATGAAACAATGTTTTCTCCAGCAACTAATACGCCTGCACATCATCCTCGGCGAGCCAACATGCCACGCCATACAGATATTGTGCATTTCAAAGCGTAAAGGAAGCACCCTGGTGAACGCGGAAACGTCGCAAATCACCGGGCATTTCTGTCAGCTACACAAGATCTGTGCGGTGAAGCACAACATCCGCCAAGCGGCATGCATGTGCGTGAAGGAAGATGGCATTGCCAGTACCAAACGACCCTCCTCCACCCATGGAAGCGCTCGCCATCACCATCTTCTTAAGCGTGCTGCTGGCGGCGTTCTTCATGGTCCTGTTCCTTGGCAGCCGCCATCGTCGCGGTCTTGGCAATGAACAGGAGGCACTCATGCCACTCGAGGATGACCTGCCGCCCGTGCGCCCTGGTCGAGCAGCCAAGACGCACGCGGCGGACAGGCATGGCTCTTGATCCCATCCCCTGCATCCATGCATCTCAAGAACGGAAACTCCCCCGACTCCGCGCCCCCTTCATCGGTCCATCCAGGTAGTGGCAAGACCACCATAGAGTTCAACGATCGCCTGCCAAGGCAGTTCCTCCTGGCTTCCATCATCTGGGGGGCGGTGGGCATGCTGGTGGGTGTCATCATCGCCTCACAGCTCACCCATTGGCGGATGAACTTTGACACGTCGTGGCTCACCTTTGGCCGCCTGCGTCCGCTGCACACCAATGCCGTCATCTTCGCCTTCGTGGGGAATATGATGTTCGCGGGCATCTACTACTCCACGCAGCGCTTGTGCAAGGTGCGCGTGGCCTCTGACTTGCTGGGGGCGATCCACTTCTGGGGATGGCAGCTCATCATCCTCGCGGCAGCCATCACACTTCCGCTGGGCTTGAGCCGTAGCAAGGAGTACGCAGAACTCATCTGGCCCATCAATATCGCGGTCGCCCTCGTGTGGGTCATCTTTGCCATCAACTTTTTCTGGACCCTGGCGAAGCGTAACGAACCCTCGCTCTACGTCGCCATCTGGTTCTACATCGCGACTATCGTGACAGTGGCGATGCTCTACATCGTCAACCACCTGTCGATTCCCACATCGTGGACGCACAGCTATCCCATCTTTGGCGGGGTACAGGATGCGCTGGTGCAGTGGTGGTATGGGCACAATGCGGTCGCGTTCTTCCTGACGACTCCGATTCTTGGCATCATGTACTACTTCCTGCCGAAGGCAGCGGAGCGCCCGGTGTATTCCTACCGGTTGTCGATTGTGCACTTCTGGTCGCTGGTGTTTCTCTACATCTGGGCAGGCCCTCACCATCTGCTGAACACTTCCCTGCCCCACTGGCTGCAACTTCTGGGTATGACCTTCAGCCTTATGCTGTGGGCGCCATCCTGGGGCGGAATGCTCAACGGCCTCCTCACCCTGCGCGGCGCCTGGGACAAGCTGCGTACGGATCCAGTCATCAAGTTCTTCGTCGCCGGGGTCACCTTCTACGGCATGGCCACGTTTGAGGGGCCGCTGCTTTCCATCCGTGCGGTAAATGCGCTCTCCCACTACTCAGACTGGACCATCGGTCACGTCCATGCGGGTGCGCTTGGGTGGAATGGTTTCATGGCTGCAGGCATGTTCTACTGGATGGCGCCGCGTCTGTGGGGCACGAAGCTCTTTTCGAAGCAACTCGCGAACTACCACTTCTGGATTGGGCTCATCGGCATCCTTTTCTATGTGGCCTCCATGTGGATCTCGGGAGTGAGGCAGGGCCTGATGCTGAATGCCACGCGCAATGGCGGAACGGAGCTGGTGTATTCCCAGTTCCTCGACACGCTGGACGCCATCATGCCTCTCATGATGATGCGCACCCTGGGCGGCGGTCTCTTCCTCGTGGGTCATCTGCTCATGGTGTACAACATCTGGCGCACCATTCGCTCAGGCCACGCAGTGAATGAGACACGTGAAGTCTTCGTGGCGCGCACCGCCATGCAGGACCGCATGAAGTGGAAGGAAGTCTGGTACAACGACCCTGTGCTGCTCACCGCCGGTGGGCTGGTGCTGATGATGGGCTGGTTCTTCCTGGAGAACTACGCCAACATGGGCGCACTGCTCAGCGGCGGCATCCTCTTCTACATCGGCGCGCAACGCTTCCGCGCGAGCGGCGGCTCCTGGACCCAGTGGTATGAGCGACTGCTGGAGAACTACATGCCCTTCACCGTGCTCACGCTCATTGCTGTGGCCATCGGTGGCATGGTGCAGATTCTCCCCACAGTCACGGTCAACCGCGCGAAGAACGTGGAGGACCGGCTGCAAAAGCTCTACACGCCGCTCGAGCTGGCCGGACGCGACATCTACGTGAGCGAGGGGTGCTACAATTGCCACTCCCAACAGATCCGCACCATGGTGCCGGACGTGCTCCGGTACGGCTCCCCCTCGCGCCTTGGTGAGAGCATCTATGACTTCCCCTTCCAGTGGGGCAGCAAGCGCACGGGACCAGACCTCGCCCGCGTGGGCGGGAAGTATCCCAACATCTGGCACTACAATCACATGCTCAATCCAAGGAGCATCAATGCGAACTCGAACATGCCGAACTATGCGTTCATGTTCGACGCGAAGACGGACACAAAGGCCCTGCCCAAGAAGCTGGCCGCGATGGTACGGCTGGGTGTGCCCTATCCCGCCATGACGGCGAATGAGATTCTGGAATCAGCACGCACGCAGGCAGTGCAGATTCGTGAAGACCTGGTGAAGGCCGGCGCGACGCCGAAACTCAGCGAAGAAAGCCAGCTCGTGGCGCTCATTGCCTACCTGCAAAAGCTCGGCCAGTCGGAAGCGGTGGAGGATGTGCCCGGGGTGGTGCCGCTCGCAGAGCGTGCCTTCCCTCTTTCACCTGACCTGCCTGACCGCAACAGACAGGCCACCTCCACCGGAGCGCAGTAACCAATACCAACGACGACCATGTTCCGCCGCGTCATCATTGAAGACTGGCACCAATACCTGCCGCTGATTGGCTTCGTGCTCACCCTTGCGGTGTTCCTCGTCATGCTGCTTCGGGCTCTGCTCATGCGCCGTGAGCGCTGCCAGGCACTCGCCCAGCTCCCGCTTGAGGAGCCAGAATGGGCAGCACCGGCATCGCCCGCCATGCGGCCACCTTGCAACGGCCAGTGCGCTGAATGCCGCTGTGCTCGCGACAACCTGCTCTCAGCTCCCAAACCTCCCCTCACCGACCCATCATGAGTGACGAATCAAAGCCCACCAACCCCGGAGAACCGGAACTCAGGCCTCACGAGTACGATGGGATCCAGGAGTACGACCAGAAGCTCCCCAACTGGTGGCTTTTCACCTTCTACATCGCCATCCTCTGGATGATCATTCACTGGCTGGCCTACTACCAGTTCCACCTCATCCCCACG
The DNA here is from genome assembly GCF_003315205.1 of Roseimicrobium gellanilyticum. NCBI lineage: Bacteria > Pseudomonadati > Verrucomicrobiota > Verrucomicrobiia > Verrucomicrobiales > Verrucomicrobiaceae > Roseimicrobium > Roseimicrobium gellanilyticum. The sequence goes on from NZ_QNRR01000002.1 coordinate 989,949, forward strand.
GACGAGGAGAAGATTGGCCGGGCGATCCAGAAGATTGAGAACCAGCGCGCCGAGCAGCTCAGGAACATTGATGACACACGGCTCTGGACCATGTCGCAGGACCCGGCGGTCATCTCCGCTGGTGAAGCCACTTACAAGGCCACCTGTGTAGCCTGCCATGGTCCCGACCTCATGGGCAAAAAGAGCAATCCTCTCCTCCCCGGGCTCGCTCTCGCGGACAATGCCTGGAAACACGGTCACACTCCCACGGATGTGCTGAAGATTGTGCGTCGCGGCTCACCGGACGTGACCAAGGGCATGCCACCTTGGGAGCCGCAACTCGGCACCCAGCGCGTGGTCGAGGTGGTGGCCTATATCATGAGTCATCATAAAGAAGGAGAAGCTCATACCGAGGAAGTGAACTAACCACCGTGAGTCAGCGTGCCCCCAACCTGACGAGCGTCACCACCATCAATGCGGACGGCTCGCATCGCTTCCTCCATCCCTCGGATGTAAAGGGTCGCTTCACACTGGCGCGGCGCCTTACGGCGCTGGTGCTCATCGCCGTGTATGTGGGACTGCCCTGGATACCCGTGAAGGGATTTCCAGCGGTATTCCTGGATGTCGCGAACCGCCGTTTTCACTTCTTTGGCTTCACGCTCGTGGCGCAGGACCTGTGGCTCGGATTCTTCCTGGTCACAGGGCTCGCCTTCGGCCTCTTCTACGTGACCTCGCTCTTTGGTCGCTTGTGGTGCGGATGGACCTGTCCCTACACGGTCTTTCTTGAACACGTCTACCGCCGCGTGGAGCGCTTCATCGATGGTGATGCCGCGGCCCGCAAGAAGCTGGATGCTGCACCCTGGTCGTTCAGAAAGGTCCTGAGACGAGTCGCGAAGCACAGCATCTACCTCGCGCTGTCCGTGGCCATTGCGCACGTGTTTCTCAGCTATTTCGTTTCCATACCCCAGCTCTATGCGTGGATGCAGGGGCCGCCTTCCCAGCACCTGCTGGCCTTTGGTGTGGTGCTCTCTCTCACGACGGGGCTGTACTTTGCCTTCGCATGGTTCCGCGAGCAGTTCTGCATCATTCTTTGCCCATATGGGAGGCTGCAATCCGCACTGACAGATGACCACACAGTGGTGATTGGCTATGACGAGAAACGCGGTGAGCCACGTGGCAAGGTGGGTGCACCTGGCGTGGGAGATTGCATCAACTGCATGCGCTGTGTGCAGGTGTGCCCGACCGGCATCGACATTCGCAATGGTCTGCAACTGGAGTGCATCGGCTGTGCTGCGTGTGTGGATGCGTGCGATGCCATCATGGCCAAGGTGGGGCGCGCACCGGGATTGGTGCGCTACGACTCCATGCAGGGCCTTTCTGGAAAGCGTACGCGCTACCTGCGGACCCGCACGCTGGTGTACACCGTCTTCGCCCTCATGGGTCTGCTTGCTGCAGGGGCAGCATTGTATTCATTGAAACCCGTGCGAGTGCTGGCCAAGCGCATCCCAGGCCAGCCTTTCTTTGTCTCCGAAGGGACGGTGAGGAATCAGTTCACGATTCGCATCATCAACAAGCAACATGGCCCAGCCCTGTTCCGCGTGGAGTTGGACAATGCTGATGCGCCAGAGGGGATGAGTCTGCTGGGCGCGGAGTCCGCGGTGGAAGTACCCTCACTCGATGAGGTGGAGAAGACGGTGATCCTGACCATTCCGCAAAAACAATATCAAGGATCGCAACGGGTGCGCATCAACATCCACGAAACCGGCAATGGTGTGAAACTCAGCCAGGAAGTCGAATTCCTCGGGCCCGACCTCCGCTTCAGCACCCTTCCCCCGTCATCATCGCCATGAAGAAGTATCTCGCAGAACGCCCGTGGATCTGGGTGGTGGTCAGCTTCGTCGTGCTCATCGGAGCGCTGGCTTCCTTTGTCACCACCGCGGTGAAGAACATGCCCGAAACGGTCTCTCTGACAGGAGGAGTGGAGCGTGCAAACCATTGACAGCACTGCCGCCGCCTTCGTGGCCGGTCTGGTGACCAGTGTCCACTGTCTGGGCATGTGTGGCCCCATGGTGTGTGCCTGGTCGATCGGCAATGGGGGAAGCCCCCTGGCACGCCACCGCAATGCAGCGCTGTATCATGGGGCACGTATCCTGTCCTACACCACCCTCGGCGCCGTGGCGGGAGCGCTTGGCACACTTCCCCTGCGCTGGCTGGATGCGCATGGCGCTCGGGTGCTTCCCTGGCTGTTCGTCGTTGTGTTTCTGGCTGTCGCGCTCGGACTCGGCAAATGGCTGCCCAAGCCACTCATCCTCACCCGACCCACGGCGAAGCTGCGACTCGCGCTGGTCCGCGTGCCCATCGTGGCGAGGGCCGCACTGCTGGGCGCAGCCACACCATTGCTCCCCTGTGGACCGCTATATCTCATGCTCACGCTGGCGATGGCCAACGGTTCCATGTCACGGGGCGCTCAATTCGCGGCGGCCTTCGGCCTTGGCACCCTGCCTTTGCTTTGGCTCGCCCAGACCCAGGTGCATTTGCTCGGGCCTAAATATGGCAGCCGCGCCTCTCAGTGGGTGCAGCGTGTACTCGCCCTGAGTGCGGCAACCATCATGGTGTGGAGGCTCCGCGGCACCTTCACCGGTGAACCGGAGGCGCTGTGCTGCCACAGCGACTGACATGAAGATGACCACACCAGAATCCATGTGCATCCACTGCGGCACCCCAGTACCCTCTACTGCAGCGGACTCACGCTTCTGCTGCACAGGGTGTGCCTATGTCCATGCGCTTCTTCAGGAAGAGGGATTGGAGAAATTTTACGAACTACGCGGAGAGCAGACACTCGTGCCGGTCTCCACGCAGGCGCTGCGCGATCAGGACTTTGAATGGCTTGCACAAGCCACCAGGGAAGCCGAGGAGAAAGCGCTGGCAGACGCCACCGTCGCGCGCCTTCATCTTGGTGTGCAAGGCATGTCATGTCTCGGCTGCGTATGGCTCATGGAGCGCGTGCATCAGCAGCAGCCCGGCGCAGGCAGAATCACCATCCACGCCTCTCGGGGTGACCTGGAGGTGGAGTGGAACGTCGGAGCATTCGCGCCCATTGAATTCGCGAAACGTCTGCAACACTTCGGCTACCTGCTCGGTCCCTCTACAGGAATCGGCAAGGGCAAGCCCGCAGCCGATGATCTGGTGAGACGCATGGGATTGTGTGGAGCCTTCGCCATGAATGCCATGGCCTTCACCCTGCCCACGTATCTCGGGATGTCGCGGAGCTTTGTCTTTGCCGAATGGTTTGACCTCGTGGCGGCGTGCTCGGCCACGCTGGCCCTCCTGCTGGGTGGCTCCTACTTTGCAGGGAAGAGCTGGCGCGCACTGCAACACGGTGTGCTGCATATTGATACACCTATCGCTCTTGGCATCGGCGCTGCCTGGCTTGGCGCCATGATTGGTTGGGCCACGGGAGTCGATGGCCTGAAGTACTTCGACTTTGTGGCCACCTTCATTTTTCTGATGCTCGTGGGCCGCTGGCTCCAGCAGTTCGCAGTAGAAAGGAACAGCCGCCGCATGCTGCAAGGAGCGGTGGTCGCGGACACCGTCATGGTATGCCATGCAGATGGCAGCACAGAGGCAAAGGCCATCCGAGACATCGCTGTGGGCGACTCCATCAGGCTGAAACCCGGTGAGCTGTGTCCCGTCCGCGCCCAACTGTCCTCTCCGCATGTAGGCATCAGCCTGGAGTGGATTAATGGAGAAAGTGCCGCCACCGAGCGCACTTCCGGCCAGCTCGTGCCCTCCGGTGCATTGGTGGTGAGTAACCGGCCCGTGGAAGTCGAGGTGCTCGAGAGCTGGGAGGGTTCCCTGCTCCAGCGGCTGGTCGCAAGCGATCGCCCTGAGCATGTTTTCTCACCGTTCGTTGGCGCCCTGCTCAAGTGGTATCTCGCGGTCGTAGTTCTCATCGGCATCGCAGGCGGCGCTGCGTGGCTTCTCATGGGTTCCAGCGTGGTGACGGCGCTACAGGTGATGATTTCCGTGTTCGTGGTCTCCTGCCCCTGTGCGCTGGGTGTGGCAGCGCCCTTCGCCGACGACCTGGCCAATGGATTGCTGCAACGTCTGGGCGTCTTCGTACGCACCGGGTTCCTGTGGCAGCGGCTTGTACGCGTGCGTAGTGTGCTTTTTGACAAGACCGGCACGCTCACTGCGGAGAATCCCACGCTCGAGAATCCAGAGGCACTGGACACCCTCGATCCAGCAAGTCGCCAGGCACTCAGTCAACTGGTACACGCCAGCCTGCATCCCATATCTCGCAGTATCTTTGATGCACTCGGTTCCTTCAACATTGCCTCCCAACAAGATGCCAGCCCGGCAGTGGAAGAGGTCGTCGGCATGGGATTGCTGTTGCAGGCCGAGCATGGCGCGACCTATGCGCTAGGACGTCCAGGCTGGAAGGACGATGGTAACTATTCTGGCAACTCCGAAGATGTAGTCTTCAGCCGCGATGGCAAAAGACTGGCCGCATTCGCTTTTGAAGATCGCCTGCGCCCCTCCACGCGTGCCGCGATGGATCGCCTCAGACAATCCGGTCTAACCGTGCAACTACTGAGCGGTGACCGCCATGAGAAGGTGGCGCGTATTGCCGCGCAGCTTGGTCTCGAAGAATCCGCGTGGCATGCGGAGATGACGCCTGACCAGAAAGCGGCGTCGGTGAGGCAAGCAGGTGCGAGCCAGACCCTCTTCATCGGCGATGGCGCGAATGACAGCCTGGCCTTCGACGAGGCCCTGTGCGCAGGCTCACCGGTGACGGGCAAAAACTTCCTGGAGCGCAAGGCGGACTTTTACTTCCTGGGGAACAGCCTCCGCTTCCTCCCAGATCTCCTCTCCGTGGCGCATCGCCGCATGCTGGCCGTGAGGTGCGTCTTCACCTTCGCGCTGGTGTACAATGCGTCTGCGATCGCCCTTGCCCTTGCCGGCGTGATGAGCCCCCTGCTCGCGGCAGTGCTCATGCCTGCAAGCTCCGTGGTCACTCTGGGCATTGCACAACTGATGCTCGGGCAATGGGGCCGCAAGATGAAGGGTCAAGATAGGAAGACCGACCCGCAAACAGTGCGTGGCGCAAATGGCGAAGTAGCGCTATCCTAAGTTATTCCAAACCTTGCACGCCCATGAATGCTGCATCTCAAATCCTGGTCGGAATTGACTTCTCTCCCTCCAGCCGCAACGCCCTACTCACCACCTTGCGACTTGCTAAAGCAAGAAAGGCAAAGGTAACCGCACTCCATGTGATGGATCCTGACCTCGCAGGCGCCATCAAGGCGGCCCACGGTTTCTCTGAAACGTCACTGCATGCCTTCATGATCGAGCGTCTCCGTGCCTTCCTGGACGCACCGGATGCTGCCGTGGAACATTTGACGTTCGAATTCGATATCGGCCCTGACTTCGTGACACTGATCCACTGGTGCAACAAGCTCAAGGCCGAGCTTCTCGTGCTGGGCTCACGTGGCCGCACTCACACCACGCACCAGATAGGCGCCATTGCCGCACGATGTGCACGACAAGCGCCTGCCGATGTACTGCTGGTGCGCGAAGACACGAAGCACCCCTTCCGCCACATCGTGGCCTGCGTGGACTTCTCCGAGACCTCGGCGAAAGCCGTGCGCCATGCGGCTGAAGTGGCCGATATCGAAGGCGGGAATCTGGATTGCCTTTTCATCAACCAGACTGCACTGGCCATGTCCCTGGACTATGCAGGCTATCTGCCCGCAGTAGAAATACCCGATACCACCAGTACAGAGCACTGGAAAGGTGAACTCGAAAGGTTCCGCGAGCCACTCATTCCTGCCCCGGTCGCGCCACGAGCCAAGGGCGTCGTACTCGAGCGTGTGAATGTCCGCGATGCCATCTATGAGCACATCAACACCACTGGAGCAGACCTGGTGGTGCTGGGCACGCGAGGTGTAACGAACCTGCGCACGCTGGTCATGGGCACCACGGCGGAGCGCATCATCACAAATTCACCCTGCTCCGTGCTCGCCGTGAAACCGGAGGGTTATGAGTTCCAGGCACACTGAGAGTCCCCTCCGCACCGCACCTCTTGCGCTGCATCCATCCGCAGGCAAAATGATGTCATGAGCCAAGCCAGTGCCACACGCACCGCAAAGAAACCCCGTCCCGAGATGAAACGCCTGCTGCTCGTGGACGACCACCCCATCATGCGCCATGGGCTGGTGCAACTCATCTCCGCAGAACCCGATCTCGAAGTGTGCGCCGAGGCGGGCAATGCCGCAGATGGCATGGTGGCCGTGACCAGCAGGAAGCCTGATCTCGTGATCGCAGATCTCACCTTGCCAGACAAGCATGGTCTGGAATTCATCAAAGACATACGCGCCCTTCATCCAGATCTGCAAATTCTCGTGCTCTCCATGCATGATGAATCCCTATACGCCGAGCGTGCCCTGCGTGCCGGTGCTCGGGGCTACCTCATGAAGGAGACAGCTGCTGAAAATCTCATCCACGCTGTACGACGCGTGCTGGGCGGAGACATCTATCTGAGTGACAAGATGGCCAGCGTGATGCTGGAGCTTCTGTCAGGCCAGCGCAAGAGCGCGGCCTCCGCTGGCATTGATCGTCTCACGGATCGGGAACTCGAAGTGCTGCAACTCATCGGCAGCGGACGTGGCACGCGCCAGATCGCTGACCAGCTTCACGTGAGCGTGCGAACGATCGATGCGCACCGCGCCCACATCAAAGACAAGCTCCAACTCCCCGATGGAAATGCGCTCGTACGCTACGCCGTGCGCTGGGTGGAGAATCAGCAGGGAACAGTGTAGCCAGGACTACGCCCGACCTGACTCCATTCGCCGAATGGCAGCATCAGAAAGCCGTAGAGGAATCCCCTATGCCTCACTTGCGCGTTTCATGACATCACGAACACGTGGGGGTACGAATTTCGCAAGATGTGATTGGGACTAGCTTGGGGTGTCATCAAACACCGCAAGCTATGAACTCTACCACCCAACAAGCTCCTGCCACTCACGAACGTCTTCTTCATAGTGACCTCTTCCAGAACTATCGTGAAGCCTTCCAGACAACCACCGGCCTGCGCCTGAGTCTGGACAGCGTGGATGCCATCCGCCGCGAGTCGAAGATTCCTTCCTTGAAGCGCCTCCATCTGCCCGTCCGTGCCGCCGAAGCGGTGGTGGCGTTCGTCACCATGCAGCCAGTCGCCATACAGAGTGAGGTCTTCCGCAGCTTCGACGACGTCGCCCGTGTGATGCTCCAGGACGATGCCACTGCCGCAGAAGTCAGAATGGCCCGTGAGATCTATGAGCAGACTCCGGCAGTCACTCCGGAACGCCTGAAGGCGCTGGAAACCCTGCTGCAAGTGCTGGCCGTGCAACTGAGCGAAGTGGCCGAGCACCTCTTCCTCGAGGCCACCGAAAGCGAACCCATCACCGTGCGCAAGGCCCGGGAGTTCATCATGAAGCACCTCACTGAGTCCATGTTCCTTGAAGATGTGGCCCGCTATGCCGGGGTGAGCGCCTTCCACTTCTGCAAGGTCTTCAAGAAATACACCGGGCACACCTTCACCAGCTTTGTGAATCACGCACGCGTGGAGCATGCGAAGAAGCTCCTCATGAAGCCCCGCTACTGCGTGACTGAGGTGGCCTTCGATGCCGGTTTCCAGTCGCTTTCACAGTTCAACCGCAGCTTCCGCCGCGTAACCTCGAAATCACCCACTGAATACCGTGGCGAGTTGAAGTCCAAGCACGCCATGGCTGACGCGGCCTGAGTCGCCTGATGCGCAACCCAAACCCCAAAATCAGGGCCAGGGAATAGTGCATTCCCTACGAAATAGCGGGCTCCGTGCGAACCATGAAGCCTGCCTGACGAGCCACCAGCTCGTTTTCCTTCCACTTGGAGTGAATGACACTCGTTGGCCGAGATAGCCAAGCGACGAAAAGGGACCGCACCCGTCAGGATTCGAGCCAAGGCAAACAATTCTCAGGCGACTACACTTGGGCACTCTGCCTTAGGGATAGCCACGACAAGACCTTTCCTGCTGTTCCCTCATTCTTTGTGTGCGACAATCTCGGTTTTGACAGCGATGTAAAACTCGCACGGAAACACACCCGCCACATCGTTCGTGACCTGCCCTTCATCACCGGGAGAGCCATTGGTCATTTGATGGAGAAGTGGCATCACCAAGACACACGCATCGCCGCCTACAAGAAAGCTGAGCTCGACGACATCCAAGCCCACGACCTTGTCATTCGGGCTACTGATGTTGGCGTGTGCAGCAATCGTCTGATACCCACTGTTTTGGGCGAGTTGCGAAAACCTCGTCACGCGGTATTTGAAAGCGGAATGTGTGGTCCTTGTTCAACTCCTTCGGAATCTCTGAAAGACGGCAGTCTCGCAGAGCTACCGAAAAGGACGGAAGCTCTCCATGGACTGCTGGATGTCCATGTGGGGTTGAATTGATTCTAGAGAAGGGAACCTCTTTTACGCTTCGCGCTTTAGAGGGACCTTTTTTTTCCGTGAGGCGGTGGGGACATTGACTCTTCTCTCCATGCGGCTACAATCACATCCGACCCACCGGGATGCATTTTTGGGCTGCTCTTTCAAGAGCAGCCTGGATCTAGGCTGCCGCAAACTTCGCCCGCTCAAACTCATCCTGGTCTGCCCCAAAAAGCCGGACATGGAGACTTGAGAGTCGAGCGGTTAAAGCAACCACAAGACGACCATGTCCACGGCCAATCCACGGGCTGCAAATGATGGAAACTGGGAGAATCTTACGGCGGCAATACCAGTTCTGAAGCGTCCTCTCCGCCAGCTACGTAAATTCCGACGGTTGTGTCCCATTCACTTATCCCCGCCGTAACAACAAAACCATTGCTCAGAAGCACTCCAAAGCCCAACCACATCTCGGACTCGCAAATCGCCAGAATCTCCGCGCGCAGACGTGGTTCATTTTCCTGATTTTTGCTGCAGTACATGTGCTCCGCCCGCCGGGTCTGCCTCAGCAATGAAAAACCGTCAGGCGTACGCTCGAGAATCTGCATGAGGTCAAATCCCATACCAGTGCTCAACTCAACCCACATCCGTCGATCTTGGAACCTTCCCGTTCTGGGACGATCGAGATACCAGATTTTCTGGATAGATTTTCCGATGACATCAGCCCTTCGAAGATAGTTGTCAGTAGACATACCCGTGATTGACGAACCAATCATACACAATTTCCGTGGTTTGGCGTCCCACGGCATAGCCCCAGACACTTCCTACCAGCCCCCGCAATGGCCAAAACGGTCACTGGATCAGCTCTGCCGTGACACCATGGAGGCAATCAAGAAGCAGCACACCGTCAGGAACTGGCCGCCAGGCTCTAGGCGTTCAAGGACTCGTGGAGATCACGATCTCATCTATCGGACAACCCGAATGCCCGGATGTCGTTTCGCGAACTCTTGCGCCTCGGTTTTTGTGATCTCGGTGCCGCCAATGCATAAGACTTTTAATGACGGACATTTACCTAGGGCCTCCAATGCCTTTCCAGTGATGCCGGTATCCGAGACCTGCAATTGTTCGAGACCTTCCATTTTTGCTATATAGACAATAGAATCATCGTTAAGATCCGCTCCCGCCATCTCGAGGGTACGGATGGAACCGGTGCGGGACAGGTGGTTCAATAGCGATGCATCCAACGGACCTGCGCCTGTCATAATCAACTCTTTGGGTTTCAGGCGCCGTATCGCCAGGCCGAGATCTGCCGAGCTCACCAGATGAGAGGGCTCCGTAGAGATGACATCTGGATAAGACAGCCAAGAGTCCATGGCTCCTCCAGCACTTCTCACCATGAGAGGCCGCGAAAGTGGAGGGACTCTCCATTTCTCGCAAGTCGCGTAATTCTGCTCCAAAACGAAAAGACTTTCCCGTCTGTGGTCCTCAAGGGTCAGAACCCACAAGACCGAGCTCGCGAATATCGCTGATAGAGCGAAGACCACAGGACCAAGTCGCATTCTCTTGGGATTCATCGCTCTAACGTATTGTAAAGGTAAAGCTGATGCGAGGCATCAGCCAGCGTCCATTAACACGCGGTCCTCTGTAATGATCCGTGTGGTATGTCGGCTGCGGCTGGATGAGTTCGCCACGGTTGTTACGCTTCGCAGGGGTATGCCACAACATTTCAGGAGGGACTCCAGTTTTTGCCAGGTTGTCATGAAAGCCGGGACCCGAGACATACGTGCCGACCTTGAGGCCCTTTGTCTTCTTTTCTTGGTTACCTACGTGATCTTGAATTTCCATTCCTTTAGGAACAAAACCGTCAAAGGCGGTGAGTGGATCGTTGTCGTTATATCCACCATCTCCATAATAGTCTACTTGAACAGATTTTTCCAATTGCTTTACGTTGAGAATCGCTGCCAATCCAGGTTCTCGCTTGCCTACATCAGCAGAGGCAACGGAGGGGCGTTGCCAGACGTTGCGCGGTTCTTGAGTAACCTTCACTTTGCCATTTTTGTCGCATTGAATCCGCACAAACTGAGATAGCACCGTGGCAGTCGCATTTTCTTCTTTCCTATCCGAAGCCACAGCCAATGCCAAGTATACAGTTTCGTACTCCGTGTTGGGCCTTGCCAAATAATCCTTCGGCTCAATCAGATGCGGGTCGGCACCTCCCACCCGCCATTGCAACGCTCCCGACAGCTGCGTTGTGATAACTCCGAGAAGTTCAAGTTGTGTCTGTCCCGCCCAGTTTGAATCATCATTAGGGTCTTTATAAGCGCCTGAAAGAACGTCGGCGGCAGAGCTTCCTTTGCGTTTGTAAGAGCGTTGGACCACTTTGTCAGGCGTCATAAAGCACTTCAAGCCGAACGGATCAATGAAGTGAACCAGATCATTTTCCACCATTCCATAGAGGTTGAGCCCTCCATGTTCATTAATGGGGTCCCTACTCAGCCACCTGCCCCTTACGGGATCATAACACCGATATCCGTAGTAACTTAGCCCGGTCTCGGCATCCGCATACTTCGTGCTAAACCGAATTGGGCAAAGCTCTGGTTCGGGTTCGTTCACTCGGACCACCTGGCCGAAGGCGTCATAGTCGTACAATGCCACACGACCGTTGGTGCCTACCAGGCCAATCACATTGCCGTTCAGGTCCCATGTGGCCATATAGGCTGAAGCGACTCCGCTACGTTGCTGGTGCCGCACCACGCCCAAGAGACCGCCCACACCGCCGGCCCCTTCCCAAGTGCCGCTGACGTCCGGACCCCACACATAACTGCGCACCAAATGCGGCTCCACTCCAGGCTCGCCGGTGGCACCGGGCGGGCGCTCCTCCATCATTTCCACCTCTGCCATGAGGTTCCATCCTTCGTAGATGAAGCGCAGATCTGATGCGGTGCGCCAAGTGCTCTCTGCCGTTTCATACCGGCTCACTTTTTTGCGAACACGACGGCTCATGTAATCATATCCAAACTCTAGCGCCTGGTGAGGCACGCCGGCCAGCACCGCTGCCGCATGAGTGGTCATTCCCACAAGCCTGTTTTCTCCATCCCAGGTGTAGTTCCACCTTCCATCACTGGTCAGATTGCCATCCGCGTCGTAGCTCAGGGCTTCTGTCACTGGGGGGACGTAGACATGCCCCTCGTGCGTGCTGGTGTACGGAATTCCACCCACGGTCCGGCTGGCTTCAATCTCCACTGCCTCCCACTTCGCCCCCGTACCAGAGGCAGTGATCGATCCCACGTAGTGGATGCCGTGCCGGTTCGCCGCAACGCCATTGATCTCCAAGGCCGTGTCAGTTGGTGCTGCCCCGCTCACGTGTACTTTGCGGGCATTGGCCAGCTCGGTGTACTGATTTCGCGCATTGCTGGTGTATCCCACCGTATCCACCTGGCCTGCGCCAAAAGGAGCGGTGCCATAGGTGTGCTGCAACCGGTTGCCGATATCATCATACGCATACGCGCTGCTCCACCCGGTCAGGGTGGCCAGCGTGCTGCCTCCGGAAGTAGTGGCTGCGCTCTTCACGGCTTCGGTGATCTGGCCTCTGGCATCATGAGCGTAAGCCCATCTGCCGTGCGCCGCAACCACCGTAGGCCATGTGGTAACGTCCGGGTCGACCGCATTGACGCCGCTGCCACTCAACTCACGCGACTGAAATGGCGCTGTACCCTCGTATGCATGAGAGGCCCTCACAATGCCGAGTTCTGGATCTATCTCAGTGGTACTCGTGAAGCTCGTGTTCGACTCAAAGGCACGAGTATACCTGATCTTTTTGCGGTTGGAACCACCATCATAGCTGGTGGTCCGCGTGAAGTCCATTTCGGGCACACCGGCCATCCGGTATTGAATGGACACCATCTGGCCAGTTTCGAAGTCCTGATGCTGGTAGAAGGTGCCCGGCAACATGACAGCCGGAGCACTTACACCTGCAGGCACGAAACTTCCCTGAAATCGCAGCTTGTTCCCGAATCGATCCACCGGCTGCTCCACGACCATGCCGGCCAGCCAGCCCGTGCCTCCGATGCTTTCCCGGGTGGGCTTCCCGATGTGCGACAACCCATCCCAAGTGCGTGTAGCCGGGGAAAACTCCTCACGCTTGGCCCCTGTCGAAAGGAGATCCCACAGGTGCGTGCCTGCCGCATCGGTCACCTGCCGCAGTGTGCCATCTCTATAGTAGCCGTAGCTCACATCCGGCGTACTATCTGAGTAGTCCTTGGCAGTGAGCCGCCCGGCACCATCATAGGCATAACTGGTGACCAGCGGAGCCATTCCCACTGTACGCGCCCAAGTGCGCGTCTCCAGCAGGCCGGAGGGCTTGTACGTAAAGGATGGCCCTTGATTGTTGGAATCCCGTTTGTTGAGCAGTAACCCTGTGGCCGCATCGTAGTTCCATGTCGTCAGCGATGCGGAAGGACTGGGTGTGTAGTCGTTGTCCACCCATGGCTTGGCACCGCTGAGCGCTGTATCCGTGCGATACGTCCACATCTTGATGAAGTCGCCATACTCGTTGTGCAAATACCGCACCGGATAGGTTCCGGCGCCCCACTGACCTGTCAGGTTACCGAGGCCGTCGTACTCAGAATAAGTAGTCGCCGTCGCCGTGGGACTCAAGCTTGAGCAGGGAGCCGTGACGCTCTGCACCCTTCCCGCACCTATGGAGTTACTTCCGTAGTAGGTGTAGCTCGTCACGCGATTGGTGGAGCCTGTCTGACGAGTGATCGAAGCGATGCGATCGTAGGTGCCATCATACGTATAAGTGAGCGTCCCCTCCGGTCCGCTTTCGGTGACCACGCGGCGGAAAGCATCATATGTTCGAGTGCTCGTCACGTTGTTCCACTCCAGGGAGGTCTCTGAAGTCAGCAGACCATTGGTTTCTGTGCGCAAGGAAGTGGCTGTTTTACCGTAGCGCTGCACAAACGTTGAGGTGAAGCGTTTTTGGGAGGAAGGCGCCGGGTCATACGCCACCGTGCTTACCGTGCTGGCCCCGCTTTCATCATAGGAGATCCTGATCTCGTTGGGCCCCAAGCCCAGCACCCGCCGCTCTTCCCGCTGCCGCCAGGACATTCCATCAGCCCCATCTCCCGTGTGTACGCGTGTGCGGCTTACCTCCCACCAGTACCCGTTCACCTTCTCATAGACGGTCTCATATTCGGTGACCGGTTCCACAGAGGCACCTGTGAGATTCAGCACGCCGTCTCCATTGAGGTCCACTCCTTCACGATACAACTGGTCCATTTCGTCATACTCAAAAATCGCTGCTGCAAGACCAGGGCGGATTGTCTTAATGCGCTGGCCTTTGCCGTTGTACACGTGCTGGGTCACTAGTACGCCCGAGCCGCCCACCGCTGGGCTCTCTTCACGCAGCACACGTCCGGTCCCGTCGCTGGCAACGCGACGCCAGCGCGGCGAATTGGCGCTGCCGATGTGGACCGTCGTTAACAGTTCACCACGATTGTTGACTTCATAGGTGTAGTATTCCGCCATCACACCGGTGCCCGTAATGCTTTTGGGTTGTCCGTCCCGGTAGGAAGCGATGATCTGTGTCAAGCCTCCGGGCATGGTTTCGGTGACCAGCCGGCCGCCTTCCGGAGTAAGACCATAGGTATATTGACTCGTGCGTCCCAGATGGTCTGTGCTCACTACGGTTTCGCCATATTCGTCCACCTGCGTTTCAGCATCCGTACGTGTCTGTCCAGCCGCACTGCGCTGCACGCGCTCCAGATAGCCGGGAGGCGTCGCTCCTCCGCTACCCGCAGGACGTGCATGGATGCTATGGATGGTTGAGAGGGTGCCCAAGGTCATCGTGCTGGTTCCGGTGGCTGCGTCCGTGGTCGTCGTTTTAACAACACCTGCTGCATCCGTTTCCGTGCTAACCCCGGATATGTTCTGGGAGGAAACGCGTTCCGCGATGCCGTCCAGATACTCCGTAATTGTCGTGGACCCCGGCCCGCTGTTACCGTAGCTGTAGGTGCGCACGGACGCGGTCTCATGACCGTCACCCCCGGTGGAAACATTCGTCCTTTCCAAAGACATCGAGCCCTGAGCGTTGAGCTGTACCAGGGTCTGGAGGCTCTTGCCCGGCACGCCGAAAGGATACGTCACCGTTCCCTGAGTGGTGGTGATGTTGCGCACGCCTCCAAGGATCTGCGATCGGTACGTAGTTCGTGCGCCGCTCGCCTCGACGAAATACACTTGCGCCCCTCCAACTTGCAAATTTCCTGAGCTCGTGTCCGAGACGAGTTCACCACTGCCGGAAAACTTCTGCGTGCGAATCTCGTCCACTGCCTGCCCTGTCGCACCGTCATGCGCCTGGCTCTTCGTGATAACCGTTCGAGACACAGTGATGCCTTTGATGCGAGTAATTTTGGTAGTGGTCTCCACAGGGAAATCCAGGGTCTGGACTTCCTCTACTTGACACTGGCTGGCGGGAATCTCTGCAATGCCGGCAATTGTCGAGGCACCTGCGTCCATCCAAGGGGTCCATGTCTGGCTGATGGAACCGTCGTCTGCATTGTAGAAATACCGCGCCCAAGAGCCATCCGGGTTCAACTGGATGTGCAACTGTCCCTGTACTGTATCTGGCAGATTTTCGTCATCATAGTAGGAGTAGTAGGTGACGCGATCCCCTGCGACGCCTTCCTCTGTCCGGATGAGTTTCTCCGCACTGTCGATCCGCTTGTAGATTTCTTTGCGTTTTCCGATGAGGAGTTCATTCCCGTTGGCATCAATCTTGAGCTTCTCCGTGGTAACGGTGCGCACCTCCTCCCCACCGCCAGGGGGTGTCACGTAACCGGTGTCCGTGACAGACTCCCCGTCCAACCCGCGAATGTATTTCCAGACTCCAGCGGCCCCGCCATTGTCTGGAGCGGCATACAGGACGTACTCTTCGGGCTCCTGGTCGCGCTGGATGGTGGTTACCTTGACTCCATCGATGTCTATAGAGCCAACGGTCGTAGTCACCTTTTGCACAGTTACTTGCGAGATGATCAGGGCTGAATCCAACAAAAGCGGTGTGCCCGATTGGGGGTTGGTATTGGTGGCGTCGTAGGTGGTGAGAATGAATCCCTTGCTGGGCATTGAAGGGTTCACCGGAACCATGTCCACCAAGGTTGCTCCATTTGTGGAGCTATTGGAGGTCACCCTGGATAGAACCTGGCGGCGTGCCGGACTGCCGGGGTACAACTCTTCAATCAAACTCAAATTCGCAGGCGAGCCCTGTGCCGCCGTCGCTCGATCAACCTTGAGACTGGTGGGATCAAACGAGAGAGGAGACGAATCCAACGGCGCATTGTAAACCAAGCGTCCCAAGGGATTGCCCGCGGCAGAACGCCCCAAACTCACTTCCATCCGCACGGAATCCGGAACGGGAAGGCTTTCGGTGCCACTTTGTGCTGCTGGGAAAGCGGGCTGGGATGACTGCACCCTTCCTGGATCAAACTTTTTGTCCGTTTTGGGGATGACCTGAGCAAAGAAGGTAAACTTTCCTCGAGTGTCTTCGGGGCAGGGGGAATAAAACATGGTCTCCGTCGGCGAGCACGCAGCAGGGTCACAGGCGGGATTGTAGCCGAAGCTACCTGAAGATTCACAGTAGCAAGAGGTCACCCAAGGAATGGCCACGTAAGTCCCAGTGGAGATCTGGGTGTTGCATCTCCATTCAACACTGAATTTGTAGCTTGCCGGATTGTTGCAAACAGGGAGATCTGGAGGGGAGGATGGGGCGTCGGGAGCGATTTGTATGGGGATGACTCCCTCCGCGTCAGGTGCGACTTGCCTTTCAACGCTGATGGAAGTCTGCGTCTCGCCCAACGGAATGGTGTGGCCGCCAACTTTCAGGGTGTAGCCGTAGCCTGAAATATTGATCTTGGCGATGTCTCCACAATTCAAACACTCCGCCTTCAGCTGGCGTGCCATCGGGGGAGTCAATGCCAGAATCCCCAGCAACAATACACGGATTGACTTCAGGAGTTCGGATGAACGATTGGTGAACATGTGTGTAAATAGAAAGTGGTGCTAGACCTGGAATACGAAAACCTCATGGCACACTGAGCGGTGCGCTCATCAGTGAAGAGATTCTGGGTTTAGTAGTCGGTGCTCTCTGAATTGGTGGCGGCAGTGCGGCGCCCGTTTTCGGGGCTGTCGTGGAGGAAGCCGCGCCTCCTGTATCACTTCCACCACCACAGCATGCTTCTCCAGGTTTGCCCCTGTATGGCACCATGGTGACGACGCCCTTCTCATTCTTATAGGTCCAGCTTTTCGCAGGCGTGGTGTCCGCGAAGCTAAGTTTCCCGGAGTCAGGGTTCCCCAGGACGAGTGCCTCACCGGAACGGCCTTGCGAAACGATGATTGGTGGCAGGTCGTCCAACGCGTTCTTCGCGACCTCCAGCCGCTTCAACCGGCGGGTCGTCGTGAACTCCATGGAGTCCAGGTTCAACTTCAGTTCATCCACGAAACATCCATTCTTGGCGTAGCTGAGAACGATTAGATCGGCGGTTGTAGCAGAAGAACCCGACTGCTGGGTCTTCCATTCCGCGGAGAGGACGGTTTGAGCCGCTGCTCCCGGTTCTGTGGCGGCCGCCGACCATGCCACCACACTCCCGCCGCGATTCCTTCTACCACCGGTTTCACTCGCCGCTTCCTGTGTGGTGGTGCTATGGTCGATCACCCACACTTCGCGGCTGCCGTGCACCATCATCAAGATGAGGTCCTGCTCAGGAAGATAGTCAATCTCCTTGGGCAACAACCAGCGGGGCCCCTTCAAATGAGGCAGCAACCCCAAATCCACTCGACCTGCCTTTCTTCCCTGAAACTGATGGTGGGGTAATGCAGGGTGGCGAGCCTGATACAAATGGTCCCAAAGACTCCACTTCCACACTTGAAACGCGGCGTCTTTCTCGTGTGGGCGATACTCCACGAGGGCTGGTACATACATGCCTTGGTCGGTGAGCAGACTTGGATCACGCCCCATCTTTTCACACTCTTCGCGAGTTTTGAACTCCAGTGCCGCAGTTAGGATATTGCCATTGGGCAGCACCAGGGCATCGCCATAGGCGATCATAGTGCTGGTCATGGCAGGAAACTCCCACAGCAGCGCACCGTCCCAGGAAAAGCGCTGCAGATATCCTCCAGCCATACGTGCGTTCTTGAACGCGGGAGGTGATGGCATCCCGCCAAGTCTCAGCATGCTGCCATCCGGCTGAAGGCGCACGGACAAGGCCGGCTCTCGCCCGCCTTTCCAAGTATGCCACTCACGCCCGTCCTGACGCAGGAGAACAGTCTCCGCAGAATAGAATGGGGCAAAGAGAACACCAAGTTCGCCACTGAATGGAGATGCTGCACCATTCGCCACCGGTTCTGCAGCACCCGTGTCGTCCGGAGCCGAGTACAGGAGCACTGCAAGCACTGGGCAGAGATATGACAGGAGAGTTTTCATCAGGAACAAAAAGGATTCAACGCCACATCAACAGGCCTCAGGGCTGCAATACCGTGTGCACCACCACCCCGGTTGCATTGCTGTTGCGGTTCAACGAAGAAGAATCGACATCGTCATTGATGCCATCGCCGTCTGTATCCGCGGCATAGGGATTGGTACCACCGTTGAACTCCTGCAAATTGGTCAGGTTGTCGCCATCGGGATCTGCACTCGGGTTAGCTGAGCCCCCCAACAGGGCCTCCCACCAGTCAGGCAAGCCATCAGCATCCGAATCATAAGGGATGGTGTATTCGTTGCTGTAGGAGGAAGAATCATTGCCTATGCGCGACTTCAGTCGGGTCGCCACACCAGCCGACCCGGGAGTGACTTCCAATTGCGCCTTGCGCTCGTTTCCAGTGACGACTCCCGTGATGCTATAAGCAGGACCTGGGGAGCCATTGAGACTTGCGTATTCCGCAAGGTAGTTGTCCGGATTCACTGCCTCATAATCCCAGCCAATTTCCACGGCATTCGCATTGATCCATCTGCCTGATGTGATCTCTGGAGCCTCCAAGAGCCGGTTCAGCTTGATGCCCAGGAACTCGACATGCGTATCTCCAGCCAGGTCTGCCGCCTGCAAACCCAGCCAGAAGACATCACTCTGGCTCGCCTGCAGCAGATCCTCATCAATCATCTTCAGATCCCACAAGCCATTGGCTGCGGTGACCGACCACAACGTGACGGGCTCTGTCAAAGTCAGCGCCATGGTTTCAAAGGGGAACAGTGTGGGATTGTTCCACTGCAAGTCCTCCACATCCAATGTCGCCACGACGCTGTTCTCCGCGAGACTCCGGTTCACAGAAGGCATCCAGCGAAATTCGCCATACGTGTGCAAGTGCCCCTCGTTCTCTGTCCTCATGGCAAACAACGATGCTCCACTGGCCGCGATCGGCTTCGCAGCGGTGGTGTGGCCCATCGTCAATTCGCCACCACTTTCCTCCACCAGCAGTCCGCCCGAATCAAACCTGTAGGAACGGACGAAGGCCGGCAATGGCCAGATGTTGTCCTCAGGATCGGAAGATGCCGTCACCACGTTTCCATTCAGCAAGTAGGTATCAAGTGTCGCAGCGGTCGCATAAACCCAAGGACTTCCCCCGGCCAGTTCGTGACCGAAGGTATAGTATGGTCCATTGTACAGGCCGGTCTGGACCCAGGCTCCACTCTGAAGCCGGTAGCTCGCAATGGCGCCCCCCGGCTGTCCAAGCGTGGCGTACAAGCTGGTATCAGCCCCACCCCCCATGATAGGTGCTCCCACCACTACCTGATCTCCAGCTGCCAGAACGGACTGACCAAAATTTGTCCAGTCAGACCATGTACCGCCCGCTGGCGTTGACACCGTGTTTTGCAAGACAGGTGAGACAAGGTTCCAGCTTGTGCCCGAAGTGGCGGGTTCATAAACGTATACCGATGGCTCTGCGACTCCAGTCTGATTGGGAAAGGCGGGCGACCGGTTGGTGGGAGCACCCACCACCAGGCGCTGGCCATTCTCTGAGAACGACACGGATGTTCCGAACAAATCTGAGTTCCCGGTGACCGTAGGCGTCAGCGTCTGGGCCACCGACGTGGGAAAGAACCATGAATAGTTGCCAGGCACACCTTGAGGCACGAACCGATACAGGTCCACCTTCCCCCTTGAGGAATTTGGATTGCTAAGTGCAAGCCATCTCCCGTGGAACGCCGCTGGGGACGACCCGGCCGGGATAGACATCACGAAGTTATCGCGAGGCCATCTGCGCCATATCGTACCGTCCTCAGAGAGGGCATAGACGTAGAGTTTCGAAATGGTTCCCCCTACCGCCACTGCCATGAGCGCCGAAGCGCCCATCGCCGGATCTGGATGTTCATTGATCACAATGGAACTTCCAAATCCCGTATCCGCAGTTGAGTCTGGCACCAGGAATTGCGTTGGCTGCCAGAAGCCACCATCGTAAGGATTCCACCTCCACAGGATTACCGCCTGCCCCATGTCTGGCAGGTTGATATTGCTGAAGGAGGGTAGAAACGCCGTGACACCGCCCAGATCCATGGTGGTATGCCCAAGAGGATCACCAGTAGCCAGCCAGTTGCCCGTTGCAGCGATCTTTCCAGCGACCGAGTGCACGAAAGGCACCGTGAATCCCAAACCCCTGGTCACACCATCTGCGTTGATACTGTGGGGAGCGTGGTTATCATACGTGCGCAACGCAAACTGCACAGGTGTCGGGCCACTCGCCCCAGGAGACTCCGCCCGCACATGATAGCTCTGGCCGGAACTGGGAATGGCGCTCCGGGATGAAGCCCACACTTCCGAGGTGAAGACACCATTCTCATCCGTTGTCCCTCGAAAGTTGCTGAATTGCGGCTGTGCCAGTCGCGTGGTGGCAAATCCCACATCCCCCAGCCGATCCTCAAAGACAAGCTCCACACCATATCCCTTCACTGGCTTGGTGCCGGCGCTATCATAGGTTACTTTTACTGACACGGGAGTTGGACTCCAATGCCCGCGCGCAATGTAGAGTGGATCGGGTCCCGGCAAGGCTGTGATCGTGGGAAGAGGAAGGGGCGAGTCCGCAGCGGAGCCATTGCTGCCCAGCATGAATTCCTCCGCATCCTCCCAGCCATCACCATCCCAGTCTCCACCTCGCGTGTACAACCCTGCAGGATCCCTATCGTCAGGAATTTGGTCTTCGTTGGCATCTGCCTGGGTACTTCCCCCCACGAAGAGAAGACCATCAAAAGTAAACTTGGAGAGCGATCCCGCACTGCCCAGTCCTGCAAGATTCCAGGTGAGAATGCAGTCTATTTCCCGGGTCAGGTCCGTGTAGGTAGTGCTCTCAGCACCCAGTCTTCCCACATACACCCAGGTATCATTCTCCGCCGACCCACCGCCTACGGCAGGCGCAGAGGCTAGATTGACTGCATTTCCGTTGGATTCGACGGATAACGCAGGCCGGGCGGTGTCTGTACCCACGCCATCACTATCCATACCACACACCCTCATGTAGACATCCACATACTCACGCGGAGTGGGGTGAACAATGCCGCTGAGATTCAGGGATTTCAAAACTGGGCTGGCGCCTGTCACCGAGCCCTGCCAGTAGTCTGCATTCCAGATTTCCGAACTTGTGGGAACTGATCCTGGGTTGATCAGATCCACATCCACATCTGCATTGGAGAATTCCGTGAGCAGGTTCTGCATGCCCAGCCGCAGGGGATCCACGCTTTCGGTATTGAGATCATGCGGTTCAGCAACGCGCCACCACCGGGTGCCACTCCCACCGGGTCCGATTTGCAGTTCATCACTGGCAATCGAGAATGAGCTGGTACCTCCAGTTCCGGACGAGAACGCCATGCCACCAAACACGAGGGGCGCCTCGGCCCCTGTCCAGAGGTCCTCTCCACCAAGCTCGATCGCCATCCGCTGCTCCCATGGCTCGAATCCCGCCCCCCCTGACTTCGGACGGCCGAAGGACAAAACCACGCGCCCAGATATCAATTCAAGCCGGAACCGCATCCCCGTAGCAAACGCCCCGCCCGGCAGCGTGAAGTTTGGAATACGACGGTGCTGGACTTGCGACTCGCTCGAACGCCACGCCACCTCCACCTGGTATTGGACGCTGGGGCTGGATGCCGTCTTTCTCAATCCCAGAAAGACAAAGGGTTTCCCTGTCTCATCATCCTCAGATAGCCGGAACATGATCCCTGCGAGGTCCCCCACTCCTTGGAGACTCGTTGGCACGGGCGTCCATTCGAGAACAGCCCCATTTTTGACACCGGTGGGAAGCCAGAAGGCACTTTCATTGGTGGAACTGAAACCCGTGGCATTTGTCTGCACCGTCCACGGGCCTGTGGATGCACCTGAGATACTTCCGGTGGTTGTTGGGGCTCCAATCACATAGCTGTCGGATGGCTGCCAGGGTGCCATGGGTGCCCTCAGAGGGTCCGGAGGTCCCTCACCATCCTGAACATTCGGATCTGTTCCATTGGCCAGTTCCTGGGAATTGTTCACCCCATCCCAATCAGTGTCATCAGTGCTGGAATATGCGAGATTCGAGTAGAAATGCTGTTCCCACACATCAGGCAATCCATCGCTATCTGCATCGACATATTCATCCGCGCCGATGTCAGGACTCCCTACTCTGGACTCGCCTTGAAAATCCCCATGTGTCACTCCCAGGATTGACGCACTGCCTGCGTTGATGGCGGGACTTCCTGAGCGGAGAATTCCAAACACTGGATCCAACAGCGGATCAAGACCACTCGCTCCAAACTCACCTCCGAGAATGATGCTGTTGTTCACCTCAATCGTACCCGCGCCCTTGACAATGTGAGGGATAAGCCCGGCCTGCTCCGTATTCCACAAAATGGAATTCACCATGTGCAGGTGTGCATTGAACAAGTAGATGCCCGAACTCCTTGTCGAAACCGGCCCGGTCATGGGATGCGCATTGCCGAAGATGGTGCAATTCACCACGGACAACTCCCCTGCCTGTAGATAAATGGCGGGCCCATTGGCTCCCCTGTGCCCGTGAATTCGACAATTGACCAGACGTCGATACTTCCCTGATCCAGCAAATACGCCATTGGATCCAATCACCCCATCATCGGCCCGGATCTCAAAACCATCCACCATCGCATGATGCTTATTGAGTACGACAAAGAAGGAAGCAGAATCCGGTGATATGACCGGCAGCTGCAATCCGGGCTCACCTAGAATCAGCAAAGCTCTTGTCGTGACATGCATCGGCTCCTCGTATGTACCAGCCTTTACGAAGATGATCTTGTATTCAGGAGTGGTGCCATTCGCGGCAGTGACAGCAGCAGAAATCGTATTCTTCACCGTCGCCGATGGAGTGGCTGCGGGATCGACGGTGTAGTGAGCCACCGGAACGCTTGAAGAATTTGTCGGATCCGTGGAATTGGCCCACTCGTAAACATTGGGAATGCGATCGCCATCCTCATCATCCAGCGCATCGCGATAGTTCAGCGGATTCAATCCATACGTCACTTCAAATCCATCCGGCATGATGTCGAGATCTGAGTCGGAATTGAAAGCATTCGTTCCAGCGGTCACCTCCCCACCATCATTGAGACCGTCTCCATCGGTATCGGCGACATGGGCATGGGTGCCGTGTGTGCTGTATTCTGCCAGATTCGAAAGGCCGTCAGAATCGCTATCAGTCCCCGGATCTGTCGCCCCAAGCGCCTCCACTGTATCAGGAAGGCCATCGCTGTCCGAGTCAACGAATTCATCAGCTCCAAGGTCCGGAGCACCTGTGCGAGCCTCTCCCTGATAGTCCGTGCCTGCGTACCCCGCAGCACCCGCTCCGATTGCAGGAGAGAGCTTCGTCAGCAACCCACGTGGGTTGAGGAGAGGATCACTGCTCAACGCGCCATGCTCACCGCCATAGATGACAGAGTTTGCGACAACCACCTCACCCGCTGTTGCCTTGTACACCTGTGAGGCCGAAGCACCCGCCGGGTTCCAGACAATGCTGTTGACCAGATGAAGTGAATTGCCTCCCACAGAAATGCCGTTGCCATTGCCGGAGGCGCTGTTGCCTGTGATGGTACAGTGGCTGACCATCAGTCTTCCGGTGTATAGTTGTATTCCACCCCCATCCAATCGGTTGTGACCGTGAATGAAGCAGTTCACCACTTTGGTCTGCACCCGCTCAAGACCAATCGTTTTGAAGTCAGCGTCCACGAATATGCCCGGCCAGGTGACCTCCTCAGCATCTGGTTTTCGTGAGAGCTTAAAACCATCAACAACCGCTTCACCATTCAGGCGCACAGCATAAGTGGTGTCTGGCGCACAAATCTCCACTGGAGACATTTGCTGGTCTGCCAGAAGCAGAATGTTGCGGCCCGAGGTAGTAACTACATTCTCAAAATAGGTGCCTGGCCTGACTTCGATGATCGCATAGGCACCGGCGGTGGTGACAGCATTGACAGCTTGTGTAATGGTGGCCTTGTAGATTCCCGTACCCGCCTGCGATGGTGACACAATCCAGTCCGTGGTCGGCTTTGACCCAGCATTGCTCGGCGACGAGCCCCGCTTGTATTCCCAGAAATTTGGAATGCGATCTCCATCAGCATCGCCAAGGCGGTCCCAAATGGAAAGAGGATTCAGGCCGTGGAGCACCTCATATCCATCTGGCAATCCATCATCGTCGGAATCGGAGACCGCCAACCGGGTCCCTTCAGTGACTTCATCTCCATCGTTGAGGCCGTCACCATCCGAGTCCGCAATCGTCGGGTTCGCCCCATGCGTTGCGTATTCAGCGAGATTGCCCAGTCCATCTCCATCATCATCCCCTCCGGGTAGCAGATCTCCCGCAGTTTCAAAGCGATCCGGAATACCGTCTGCATCCACATCAATGAATTCGTCGACACCGATATCAGGGCTGGCGTCCCTTGATTCAATATTGATGTCCAAGGGAGCACCGTGACCAGACGCACCAACTCCAATCGCCGGAGAGCCGCTTGTGAGGAAGCCGCGAGGATTGAGCAAAGGATCGGAGGTTATCCCTCCCCATGTGCTGCCATTCCGGATGATGCAGTTCACAAAGGTGGCCGTTCCGTTGTGGAACACCTCCGAAGTAGCGCCGGATGGAGAGTTCCAATAGATGCTATTGATGGAGACAGCCTGCGACTCCTGGCTGGAGGTGCTGCTGAAGAGACCCGCGCCCTGGCCACCATTGCGCGTGTTTCCATAGATCACCGAGTGAGCGACCACCAAGCGACCGAGTTTTTGCTCAATTCCAGTCCCGTTTCCCATGCCCGTCGGATACTGCTGTTCGCTGATGAGGCAGTTCACCACACGGACCATTCGCCGGGAACTATTGGGGAAGACCGTCATCCCAAATCCTCTGTCACCAGCCTTTCGAGTAATGCGGAATCCATCAATGACCATGTCTCCCAAGGCTTCTACAACCTGAATACGGTTGTAATGGGGGCTGTAGCCACGTATTTCGGGCGGCGATCCAGAGCCGTCAGAGAGGATGGCAACCCGCTGGGTGCTGGCCACACTGATGTTCTCTTCGTAGACACCCGGTTTGACGACAACAATGCTGTACGGCGGATTTGTCGAATGACTGGGAAGGGCAGTGATTGCACCATGGATAGTACGCTTCACCGAACTGGTTTCCGTGACCACTGAGGGATCGACCGTGATATTGGGTGCTGGCTTGCTATTGTCATCCGTCATGTCCGTCGACAGGGCATATTCCCAGACATTGGGCACGCCATCGCCATCGAGATCCGCCGTGGCATCCTTCCAGTCAGAGGGGTCAAGGCCAGCCGCCGTTTCCACGCCATCCGGAATGCCATCAGCATCGCTATCACCGGGGTTTGTCAGGCAGGCCACATTGGACCACACAGAAGTGAACGCTCCGTTCTTGGTGCGAACGCGATAGTACACCTGGCTGTTCGCAGGCACCGCGTTGTCAGTCCATGAAGTCGCATCCGCAGCAGGGAGATTCACCTGGCCCCAGGAGCCCGAATCGCCCGTCCGTCGCTGAATCTCATAGCCAGTCTCCCCGGTAGCATTGTCCACCCACATCACACTCGCCTGGTTGGTGCCGGTGATGAGCAATCTCGCATTGGTGGGTATTTCCAAGGGACCTGCAACCACCAGGGAAGCTGTACAGCCAAACAGAAGAGCGGGAAGCCGCACCGTCCAGGTTGACAAGAACGTGGAGAAGCCAACGCCCACTCCATGTTTAACCTGAGTTTCTCCTGAACTGCAGCGGAAAAATCTGAAGTACGGCATGCGGTTTCTGGATGTTGCTCCGTCGTTATGTCATAGCACCCCCATGGGAAACCAATGAAATTGTGTTCAGATATTTGGCCCAGCTCACACCTGAACTTTCCTTAACTTGACGCAATCTCCAGCTGCTGCGGTTTCTACCCGAACGCCAGTCATAACTGAATAAGCATTTTCTCGACTCTGCATGTCCTCTTTGCTCACTGGATCAACTTGACCAGTCGCCGGTTAGGAACGGGGCACATGCCATCGTCTGGACAACCTGCCCAACACAGCGTTCTTTTGCAAGACTGAATTCGGTGCAAGTCCAGGTCGCGCTGGCGTCGTATGTCTATTCTTCGTTTAGGATATTCTCGACCCAGTTCTCATGAAAAAGACACACCCCACTTCACTATTCATATTCACGGCAGCCATTGCCGCATGCATCTGTCCGGCCAGCTTGCAGGCAGAGGAAAAGACACCATTTCACTTCGCCCACCGCGGCGGGGCTCATGAGTTTGAGGAGAACACGCTCTACGCGTTCAAGAGCAGCTATGAAAAGGGGATCAGGGGCTATGAACTGGATGTGCGCCTGACCAAGGACGGTGAGTTGGTCGTACTGCATGATGACTCGCTGGATCGCACTCATCATGGCAGTGGTCCGGTGGAACACATGCATGCGGACGACGCCAGGAAGGTACGCTCCAAGAAGCAGAACGAACCCCTGCTCTTCCTGGACACGCTGCTGGACTACCTGAAGGACAAGCCTGGCATGTATGTGGAATTTGAAATGAAGACCAGCAACAAGGAGCTTTATCCGGACTCCGCCATTGCCGCGTATGCCGCCAAGCTGCATCAGAAAGTCACTGCATTTGTCCCGCAAGGCTCGACGTACATATTCACCTCCTTCGATCAGCGTCCCTTGAAAGCGATCAAGCAGATCGATGCCAATGCTGACATCATGCTGATCAAAGGTGGCCCGCTGACCCCTGAACTGATGGAGGCGGCAAAAGCCATCGGCTCCAAGAGAATCGCAGCAAAAATGGAAGGCACGACCCGCCTCGCTGTAAAGGATGCCCAGAAACAGGGTTTCATCGTCACCGGTTGGCCCGGTCACAATCTCAAGGACTACTTCCTCGGACTCGGCCTGGGCGTGGATGCCATCTGCAGCGACGTTCCTGTGCAGGTGCAGGAATACATCGACAGCAAGAAGTAAGACTCCACAGGAGATGCGTGAGTTGCCCTGGCAATTCACGCATCTCTCGAGTGCTCATCGTACCCAGAAGTGCCGGGATGTTACCGGGCTACTTCTTCTTCCACAATTCATTCAGGCCGTTCACCGTCCGTTCCACCAGTTCCTGCCCTCCTTCAGGACCGACGCGACTGCTTTGGATGATGGCACTGTAGCTTCCGCCGGCGACTGCTCTCGGTGTTGGAAGATACCCGCCAGAACCGGTGAGCTGAATCAAGAAAGTCTGGACCGCCGGACTGCGCGCTTTCATCTGCACTCCATAGTCCGTGAAGAGCTCAAATTCGTTCGTGGCAATGGCCACGTCGCCGAGACGCAATGTGTGCAGCTCCATCTGGAAGGTACCAGCAGTACCAGCTTTCTCCGTCTCATATCGGTCCACCACGCCCTTGTTCCAGAGATACCTCCATTGCTCCTTCGCATCGTCCTTATACTGGTCGACTCCTTTTTGCGCGTCTGCCAGCTCCTTCTCGGTGACCTTGCGCCAGGGCAGTTCGATCTTCTCCACGCGGTGCTCCAGCACAGCACCCGCCACGGGCTCAAGCCTGGCGCCTTCATAGGCCTCCTCCCAACCACGTACCACACGCCGGGCCACTTCCTCCAACCGGGTGAGGCCGCGCAGCCTGCGCATACGTTCGTCAGCGGGTTTGCCATACATGGGGCGTGGGACCTGGTCACCTCCTGCGCCAGTCCAGGCGAGAATATGAAGATCCTTTCCAAAACGCTCACGCAGCTGGCGGCGCACCGGATCCCAGAAGTCCGCATGAATGACCTTGAGGCCTTCAACTTCCTGGGATGGGCAGGGCACATTCACTGCGGTGGCAATGAGCTGGTCTTTCAAATCCCAGAAGAAGAGCACGTCCAGGTTGTGGTCTTCGTAGCCTTCGATGCCACGAAAGTCTGGGACATTGGTAGCCCCGTACATCTTCGCGCTGCCATCGGCATAGGTAGCGCGCCGATTCTGGGCAATCACGGCCTGCCCCTGCCCCCACCCCGCCTTGCCAGGCTTCCGTTGCGCCCAGCTCTGCACGGCGGCCTCCACGATGCGGTCCGACATGAAGTCCGTGTATTCCTCCGGCTTCATGACATCACTGCTGACAAGGCGATAGCGCTCGCCTTTCATCGTCACCGGCGCCGTATGCGTATGGGTGGCATTCAGGAACAGCTTGTTGAGGTCAAAGCCTGGAAATTTGTCCTTCGCCTTCTCACGTACGATCTCAATGACCCCCTTGCGGATGGCCACGATGTCGCAGGAGACCATGATGGCCTGGTCCAGCACTTGTTCGCCATCCCTCGATTCCAAAGCCAAGGCGGTGACAAAGATGGGTGTCTCGGCTTTCTCAGAGATGCGCACATGCATCTGGCCGTCGAGAGGTACCGGACGTTCTGGAGTGATATCGATGGTTGCAGCACCGATGTGCAGCTCGGAACCGCAGGAAATCGAGGCAACGCCCAGCAACAAGACGGCTATGCCAACGAATTTGAATGGATAGTGAAGCAATGTCTTCATGAGGTTGAGGTGATGAATGCTGAAAATGAAAGAGCCTAGCGCGAAGGATCATGCATGCGGCATGCGCACCCAGGGCTATGGCTTGGCCTTGAATCTCCGTCCGATGGAAACAGCCTCCTTCACGCTTGCGGACGGGCCTCCATCGCCACCCACAGCCAGAAAGCGGAATCCTTGGGCAAGCCTCTTCTCGACTTCACCTGCCCCACACAGTGTGCCGAGTGGTACGCCGGACTGTTTGCTGGCGGCGACCACTTTCTCAATGGCAGCTTCTACCGCCGGGTCACCCAGCGGCACCCCAAGGGAGAAGGCCAAATCAGATGGTCCGAGGAACAGGCCGCTGACTCCTGGCGTGCGAGCAATCGCAAGACAGTTGTCCACTGACTCCTTTGTTTCAATCATCAGCCAGAGTGCGAGTTCACCCTTGGGATCCAGCGGCCACAGATCCGCCCTCTCTGCATACTCCGTCCCGGAGAGGCCCCAGTATCGCGCGGCCCAGCCATAGCCCACACCGCGCTTGCCCACCGGCTCATAGTCAGGCACACCGTTCAGCTGCGGAAACCGGCAGGCCTGCACCATGGCTCTCGCATCTTCAGGAGTATCCACATGGGGCACCACGATGCCCATGGGACCGAGATCCAACACCTGCTTGATAACGAACTGGAGATGCTCACGGCCTGCGGCGGGGACGCGCACAAATGGCACCACACCTGGCTGAAGATTCCCCTTTTTGAGGACTTCTCCCTTGTTCACCATACCAAGCAGGTAGCCTTCCAGCCGGGTTGGATCGAAAGGAGAGTGCTCCAGATCCACAATCACGAAGTCCAATCCGCTCCCAGCCATCGCCGCGCCATTCCGAGTGGAAACAATGGATGAAAAGACACCGAACGCTGGCTTCTTCGCCTCCATGAGTTCGATGTAGCGATTCAGTCGCGGGGCATTCGAGGCGGCAGGCTCCTGGGTGAATGCCAGCCCGGCAGACATCGCGAGGATGGATGTGAGGAAGAGGTCTTTTACGCACTTCATAGTGGTAAGGTGATTAGATAGTACAATCCGTAGTCAGTCGGCCTTGCTCGCATTTGAGCAGACCTTCATTTGAGAGTGGTCAGATAGGCAATGAGATCGCGCAAATCTTGCACCGTCATGGTGTTTTCCAGCCCCGCTGGCATCATGGAGAGTGTCGAAGTGTCGTGCCTCGCCACCTGCGTCATCGGCACGCGTATCCGCCCCGCGCCGAGGGCATCGATCAATGGCGCACCATCCAGGGCACTGTGAACAAGCACTCCCGAATACACCATGCCAGCCTTGGTCGTCACGATATGGTGCTCATACTGCGGGGCCACCTCACGTGAGGGAACCAGGATGGCCTCGACAAGGCGCTCTTGGTCCAGCGACCTGGCCACATACGTGAGATTCGGACCGATGCTCGTGCCACGCCCTTCAGCTTGATGGCACGCCGTGCAGCCAGAGAGCGGATGCAAAAATACACGCTCACCAGAAACCGCGTCTCCCGGTGCCTTCACTGCCTCCCGCCACTCAACCTCAGAAGCGGGGCGCTTCGTCGCAGATTCAGTCTGCAGCGCCAGATGAAGTTGCTGTGCCAGTGCAGATGAAGAATCGGAGAGAGTTGCAAGCTTCAGCCGGAGTTGATTTCTCACAGAGGTCTCACTGGCAACGAGACGCAAGGACCGGGCGATCTCCAGTTGTACCCGCATATCTTGGTCGTTCAGAAGACCTGACAACGCAGCAAGCTGGGACGGTTCACGCCGAGCCAGAGACATGATAGCGTCAGCCCGCAGCGGAGCAGGCAATGCAATGTCCAGAGCAATGGACTTCAACGTCGCAGGCACTTCCGGTGCAGGACACCCACCCAGGGTGCGCACCGCTTCACGACGCAGGTTGAGCTCGCCACTGCTCGCGAAATACAACAACCGGGCCGCGATCTTGGCATCGTTCAGGGAGGTCACCGTTGCTGCAGCCATGGCATGCAGCGCGGCTGGCTGTGCGTCATCGTGAAGGATGCGCGCCAGCAGTTGCTGCCTCACCGCAGCCGTGGGCTTGGGCCGGGTGCCTCCGGACTGCTGCTGGGCGTCCGCATTGCTCGAAGCAGCCAACAGTTCTGCGGCGGTGAGGTAAGCCTGGAAAAGTTCCGGCGTGGGTTGCTGTGCCACGGCCTTGTGAAGTTCTTCCGACAGGCCCACCACGCCATCTTCACCAGCCCACCACAAGGCGAGAAAGCGAATTCTCTCATCCGTATCACGAAGCGCTGCACGGAGGGTTGCCATCGGATCCCCGCTTCTGCTCCGCCACTGGGCGATCATGGCCCCCAGCCGCACAGCAGGATCCGAATCCGTCACAGCCTTTGCCAGCGTTTCACGCGCCTCTGGCCTGGCTAGCGCGGTGATGGTGGCGGAGCGGATAAACGGGTCCGAATCCGTGAGGGAGAGTTTCCATTCCTGATCCTGCGCAGCAGGCTTGCCGTTCAGCAGCCGCTGGAATCTCAGCGCCTCCTTGCTCGACTCCGCAAGCGCATTCTCATAGGCCGGTTTTACAGCGGAGGCTCCCCGCTTCGTTGAGAGCCGCCAGATGCGCCCTTTGCCATGGACAGGGTAGGAAGTACGATCCGCCCAATCCGTGATATAGAGGGAACCATCAGGCGCCGCCGCCATGTCGACAGGACAGAAGGCCTCTTTGAACTTCTTCTCGCCTGCCATCAGGATCTCTTTGCTGGTACGAAACGAGACACCATGAGGCTGCAGCCGGTACATCTCGATCGCCGCATCTCCCCATGAAGCAACCAGCAAGGCTCCAGCGTAACCTTCCGGCAGTGAGAGTCTGTCACACGAAAGGATGCCACAGGGGGATTCCCCCACTCCTGAAAGCATCGGCAGCGTACCCGGCAATTCACCGTCCCAGCCGTTGAAGGCATTCGTGTCATCGTAGCGTCGCTTGTAGCCGTAGTCACCACCGGGAACGATATGCAGCAGGCGGCAGGGAGGACGTCCGCCAGGATCGTTATCCACGCAGAACAGCCGGTTCGCGCGGTCCAGTTCAAGGCCGAACGGATTCCAGAAACCTGCCGCCACCTCCTCCAATTCGCTTCCATCTGCACGACAGCGGAAGACCTTGCCCCCGCGTCCTGGACCTGTGTGGACGCTGCGCCCATCTGTCCCACGCAACCTGTGCTCTGCTCCAAAGTTCTCACCCATCCCAAGATAGAGCCAGCCATCCCGGCTGAAGGTGATGCCACTGAGTCCGTTGTGAGGGTATACTTCAGCGGTCTCGAGTTCCACCACAGGGGAGGTGCGCTCAGACACCCCATCACCATTCGCATCGTGCAACACCACCACACCGCTCCGATGCACCAGATACAACTCGTCCGTTGGCGACAGTGCGAGATTCATTGCACTCTTGAATCCCTCCGCGAACACCTTGGGCGAATCCGGGATGCCGTCGTTGTTGGTATCGACGAACATCTTTACGAGATCGGTCGCGGGCCCCTTGTAGTCCGCTGGACGATGATGGGTGTGCGACTCGACTACAAAGAGCCGGTTTCGTTTATCGACCGCAACACCAATCGGTGTGACAATCTGCGGCTCTGATGCCACCAGTTCCACCTGCAGCTGATGATCACGCGCCACTGGCATCGGCACATCCGCGCCATGCGCCGACATGGCAGCAAGAGAGAACACAAGGCCCAAGGCCATGCCTCTGACGCCAATGCCTGGCTTTGAAGGCAGGACCTTGCTTTGCAATACGTGGTGGGAGCGTAAGAATGGCATGGATATCAGAGCTTGCGGTCGGGTTGCTGGATGGGAGGAGAGTTGTCACCAAACGCAGAGCGCAGGTACGAGAGTACGTCGCGTATCTGGTCTGATTTGAGCACGCTTCCAAAAGGGGGCATGGGCTTGCCAGGTGCCCCGTTGGTGATGACCTGAATCAACGCTGCATCCGTTTTTGACAGGGGTGCCCCCTCACCACGTCGGGTGAAGTCCGCCGCCACCAACGTTGTGGGGAGACTTTCCGTACCAGGCAGCGCACCGCCCTTGCCATCGGGCTGATGACATGTCACGCAGAAGGTCCCATAGATACGGCGCCCAGCTTCCGAATCCGGTGCGGCGTTCGTCCTGGCTACGGGAGCGAGCA
Source organism: Roseimicrobium gellanilyticum (assembly GCF_003315205.1). NCBI lineage: Bacteria > Pseudomonadati > Verrucomicrobiota > Verrucomicrobiia > Verrucomicrobiales > Verrucomicrobiaceae > Roseimicrobium > Roseimicrobium gellanilyticum. The sequence goes on from NZ_QNRR01000002.1 coordinate 1,022,518, forward strand.
ATGGCTTGGACATGGGCCCAGCAAAGGTGCGTCCGTCGAGCAGACGGGTCAGTGTGTAAAATGCCTGTGGATTCTCCACTGGCACTCCAGCCTTGGAGCGCAGATCATCCAACTCCAGCTCATAAATGTATCCCGGCTGTAGATCTCGAACGGCGATCTCCACCGAACGATGATCTCCGGCAACACGAATGTCATAGATGCTGGCTGCAGCTTCATCCACACGCGGCGATCCGGATGGCAGGTACAGATAGCGGAAACGACCGAGGCGGTAGTGGCGGACCTCACCCAATTGCTCAGCATTCATCACCTCCGTAAACGTGAGCCGGAAGCCATCGCGGGTGACTTCCATCTTCTCGATCTCCACCGGAGTCTTCTTCGACCAGATGATGCGCTGCAGTCCATCCCCCTTCCCCCACCCTCGTGTGGTCTGCGCCACGTAAAGAGTTCCGTCGGGAGCAAATGCCATGCGCATGTTTCCGGGACGCAACGAGGTGCCCGTGCGAGGTGGTACATCGCGGAAGTATTTCAGCCCATCCTTCCCGGCAGGAATCGTCAGATTATCCGCACCACTGTTTGCCTGGATGGCCGCGAGTCCCACCGCATCACGGATGAAGGGAAAACAGGCTCCTTGATATTCTCCGGAGACTTTCTCAAGGAAGACGCGACTGATGAGCTTCGTGAAATCGCCGATGAAGATCTGCCCCATGAATGGACCAAACTTTCCACCCGTAGTGTCCCACACTGGCTCACCCGGGCTGCCACCCATCGCCCCGTGAGGCAGGGCCACCGCTTCGGGTGTACGCATTTGTGTGAGAGCCTCCAAGGTGAGCGGCCCTTGATAGTCGTCACGCCATTTCAGCGACGCAGGATGGCCATAAAATCGTCCCGGCTGTACATGAACAAGAGTGCTGGTGGCAATGTAGTCACCCTGCTGATCCGTTGCGAAGACATCACCTTGCGGACTCACTCCCACGCCCGCAGCAGCACGGAAGCCGCTGGCCAGTGGAGTCATTTTGCCCTCACGACTGACCTTCATCACCCAACCTTCATATCTGCCCGGAGAGGGCTTTGCTTCTTCGTGTACCTTTTCCAAGTGCAGAGGCACGCGTGGGAAGCTCTGGTTGATTGGCCCCGCAACATCTGGAAGTCCAGTGGACAGGACAAACTCGCCATCGCGATTCAGATGGAGTCCAAAGGTGAACTCATGCCAGTTATCCGTGACACTCCAGTCATCGTTCACGGTCTCATAGCAATCCGCCTCGCCATCCCCATCAGTATCGCGCAGCCGTGTCAGCTCCGGACGCTGCGTGACCAGTATCTCATCGCCCGAGAGAGCCAGGACTCCCAGTGGCTCATGCAGGCCGAAGGCGAATCGCCGCCAGCTTTCAACGCGCGCGTCATCTCGAATCCATATCTCCCCAGGTCGATTCACCACCACCAGCTTGCCGGAGGGTGTGAATGCCACACCCGAGAGTTCGGGAGACATCGCCTTGGGCAGCGTGATCTCTTCGATCTCGTAAGTGTTCGCATACAGGGCAGAGGCGAATACAAGGAACAGGATGCCGGAGAGTCTGGACATGCGTGTGCTTGAGGAACTGGTGATGCAGCAATCAACGAACTGACGAGTCTGGTTGGATCTTCATGAAGAATGCCGCATCCGGCGCGCCGACGAATTTCCACGTTCCCCGTGACACCTCAGCGCCTCCCTGCACGACAACCTTCGCTTTTGCCTGGGGATCCGTGATGAGAAATAGAGTCACACCGTTCGGAATGCTCCAGTGGCGTTCGAGACCACCACCATCCGCCGTGGCCAGCAGGGTTTCACGGATTGCAATGCCATCCAGCGTATAGCTGAAGGTCACGCCATTCTCTTCATAGCTGTATCCTTTGAAGCGGCGCTCAGGAACTTTACCCGCATCATTGATGCGCAATGGCTGCACCGTGGTCTCCTCATAGAATACCGCACCTCTGATTTTTGCTGGTTCATTGATCTTGGCGCGAAGCGTCGGTGAGAGGTCCAGGGTGCCACGCCAGGCCTGGTTCACTCCACCTCGCAGAGGGTCATAGCACAATGCCATCTCCGGATTCAGCACAACTCCAAAGGCTGAAGGTCCAGCTCCCGGCATGAATGTGCGGAACACCTGCGCCTGCCTGTCCTTCGCGCAGGCCTGATCGACGGTCAGCATACCGAGTGCACAAATGAGCAGGGAGTAGCGGAGCATGGGAGAAAATTTCTGCCGGGCGTTCAGGGGATGGTGAAGGTTCAAGGTCGATTCGCCATCAGTGCAGTGGCCTAGGCAAACATTGCGGCAATGGGCTTGCCACCGTCGGTGATGGGGACCGGACGCCCCGCTTCATGAAGCTCCACCGCTGGATCAATGCCGAGAGCTGCGTACATCGTGGCGTGGAAATCCGGGACGGAAACCGGGCTCTCCACGATGTTGGCTCCGAGCTCATCGGTGACACCATACGCACCACGATGTTTCAGTCCCCCGCCCGCCAGCACCAGGCTGAATGCGCTGCCTTGATGCCCACGACCACCGCGATTGTCAAACTCCGCTGGCCTTCCGAATTCAGTACCGGTGGCAATGAGCGTTTTGTCGAGCAGACCTTTCTTCTCTAAATCGCGGATGAGTGCGGACAGGGCCACGTCGAGTTCCTGAATCAAGAGATGCTGATTGAGCTGCCCTTCGAAATGCGTGTCCCAACCCGTGCCGTTGATGAAGTTCAAGTTGTGGGAGACCTCAATGAACCGCACGCCTGCCTGAGTAAGGCGCCGTGCGAGCAGGCAGCGCTGGCCAAACTCCCCTCCATATTCTTCACGCAATGAGGCAGGCTCTTCATCAAGCTTGAAATTCCGCATGAATGCAGGCTCGGCCCAGCGGCGGGCCTGCTCCTGCAACTCGGCATAGTGCCCCAAAGCCTGCTCATTTGTGCCACTAGAGACAGTGGATGCGAGTTGACGCCTGCGGGCCACCTGGGCCGCTGAGAGCCCTTCCAGTTGTGCAAAGCCGGCGGGGCCGCTTTGGGTATCCACCAGGTAGACACTGGAATAACGCGGCCCCAGGAAACCAGGGCCACGGCTTACATTCGGGTACCCTATGAGCATATAGGCAGGCACAGCATCTGACACCGCACCACGCTGGTGCGCCACCAGGGATCCGATGGAAGGGTAAGTGACCGTGCCACTAATCATGCGGCCGGTATGGACCATGTTCGTGGCAAAGGCGTGCTCGTCCGTGACGCTGTGATTCACTGTCCGTACGACCGTGAGACGATCCGCTACCTTCGCGGTGTGCGAGAGATGTTCAGTGAACCGCACACCGGGAACGATCGTATCGATAGAAGCGTAGTCCGATCCTGCGACTTTGGGGGCAGATCGCGGATTACCGCGGCGCTTGGGATCGAACGTATCAATCTGGGACATCCCCCCACCCAGCCAGATGAAGATGCAGTGCTCCGCCTTGCCCTTCGGCACATGCAGAGGCGTGGAGGATGCCAGCAGCGAGGAACCCGCCATAGGTGCAGTGGCGAAGGCAGCGCTTTTTGTGAGGAACTGTCGGCGATTCATGAACAGGGGAGAACTGAAGTATCGGAATTGAAGACACCGCTCATCCGTCAACGGATGAACAACCACTCGGGTAGATTGACGGTTTGCCAGAGGAGATCCTCCAGGCGCTCACGCCAGTCGGCACTTAGCTGTGTTGTCGGAGGGTCCCCACGGCGCGCATTGGCCTCCAATTCTTGCGCCAGCGCATTTGCCGGCCCATCGAGGTGATTCGACCAGGTCACATACTTGGGACGAACGCGTTTAACGTTCGTTTTGGCAGAGGCCGACACCCGGCGCTCTGCATAACCAGAGCCAAGCAGCTCTCTGGCACTCGCCCGCTCCTTGTCCGTCGGCATGCGTGTGAGCAACCGCAGGTAGAATACCTCAATGAAGGCATCCAGCGATTGTTCCTTCATGGCGAGCTGTGTAATGCCATGATCGTCGCTCAAGCGCACTGCCCACGCACTCATCACACCATTGGAAAGCACTGCAGGCTGGAGCACATTGGGGTCGCTTTCACGCAGGGTGACTGGCGATTGACGGGCACCACGCCAGCCGAACGCCTCCAGTGCTGTGATGACAGCCTGCACCCGTGGCAACGTCAAACTGGGACGGTCACGTTCATTTGAGGTGGAGGTCAGCATCCACGCACGCCGCGGCTGGCCGAGCGTGCGCATGTTGGAGATGCCATCAAGATCAAAGCACAGCTCTTCCAGCTTGAAGGGCTTGCCGGTGGTCGCGAACAGGGAGTCCACAATCTGCTCTGCATTCATGCGGCGCGGAGGCGGCCCCACATAGAGCGGCTCGGCATTTTCCAACTCCGGAATGCTGGCCCGTTGATAGGCATGGGAGGTGATGATGAGCCGGGACACCGCCTTCAGGCTGTAGCCAGATCGCACAAACTCGCGAGCCAGCCAGCGAAGAAGCTCTGGATGCGAGGGTTCGGACTTTTCCCAGTCGCCGGGATTTTCCACCAGACCACGCCCCATGAGCCGCTGCCAGACCCGGTTCACCATGACTTCGGCGAAGCGCTCATTCTGCGGCGCGGTGATGAGCGCGGCGAGTTGATCGCGTGTGTTCTTCGGATCTGCTGCAAGGTTTTTTGCGGCGTCTTCACTGCAGAAACGAGCGAAGGGCCAGACAGGCTGCACTTGCGTGCCGGGTTTCAGCGTGACCTGAATCAGAGGCTTGCGACCGCCGGCATGCAGTTTGTCGGTCGGCACACTGCTGGTCGTCGGTACCTTGAGTGGCGCTTTATTGAGCATGGCGGCGAGTTGGAACAACTCCTCCTGCTTCGACACATGCGCCGGAGCATCATGACAGCGTGCGCACTTCATCTCCACGCCGAGAAAAGCGGACGCGAGAATGGCGCCCTTCTCCGCCAGTGGTGCATCATTCTGTCCCGCGACTGCAAAGCCTGCCGGCCCACCAATGTTGCTGCTCCCCTCCATGCGCACCAGTTCGGTGACGAAGGCGTCCATGGGCTGATCATCACGGAGCGATTCGTAGATCCACCAGCGGAAGGGACCAGAATTGTTCAGGCTTCCGCTCAGTAGGTTGGGATTTTCTGCCAGCACATCCAGCCAGTAGCCCATCCAGTGATCCGCCCAGCGAGGATCCTTGAGAAGACGGTCAATGACGTTGGTACGGCGATTCGGAGAGGTGTCGGCAAGGAAGTCACGAATCTCGTTTTCATGCGGGGGCACGCCGACCGTGTCGAGTGTGACGCGACGGAGAAAGGTCATGTCGTCGGCGAGAGGAGGCAATTCCAATGTGCTCACGCGGAATTCCGGCCAATTTGCGCCCTGTTGGATCCAGGTTTCAAGCAGCGTGATCTCCCTGCTTGTCAGGCGGGCTCCCTTGGGCGGCATGACAGCGTCTTCTTCCTCGGTGCGGATGCGATGCAGCAGCGCGCTGGCCTCTGGTTTGCCGGGCGTGATAGCTGGACCATCAGAGTCACCTCCCTGCACGGCCGCCGCGAGTTTATCCAGACGCAGCCCCCCCTTGGTCTTGCTACCCTGATGGCAGTCATAGCAGCGAGTCTCCAGCAGCGGCTTGATATCACGATAGAAGTCCGGTCCGTTCCCAGAGACATGCTTGTACGTAGGCGCTACTTGAGCAATGCGAGCACCAAGAAAGTGATCCACTTCATTGTGCCCGGGCATGCCCTTGGGCAGTGGTGGCACGGGCAGGTCTGGTGTTTGTGCCAGCCAGGCTTTGGCAGCCTCGCGGCGCCTTTCCCAGTAGGCGTTCTGTCCTGCGCGTTTGGCCAGTCGTCGCTCAGTATCGATGCGTTCCAACACCTTTCGCTGCTCCGCTTCATAGGCCGCCCAGCCAGCATCCGTGTACGGAATGTGCCGGGCCGTCGGTGAAAGCAACTGCCAACTCGTTTCACCTTCGCGTGACCAGGCGATCACAGTCTCGCCAAGACCAGGACGCACCGTGCCGAACACGGTCTCCAGCACGACCATGTGTGGTTTGTCACCCGCAGATTCAAACTCGCACCACTCCTCGCGATTGCCTGGAGGAGCGAAGCGGAAGTCAGGGCCAAGATCCAGATAGGTCTCCTGCTCGGACGTCAGGTGGTGGCCGTTCAAGCTGGAGGGAGGCGCCGGAGTGTCGCGCAGTTGTTTGCCATCGATCAGGAGCCGCGAAATGCCCCGAGCGCGCAGCAGCAGGCGGTGGCGGCCCTTCGGAAACTGCACCAGTGCGGACGCTCGCAAGAATGTCGTGCCGGGAGGATCGCCGCGCACCCCGCTGGCGACATAGACCTGGGGAAGCTCAAAGAATCCAAAGGCCTCGGCAGTCATCACCTCGGCCACTGGAGGTGACGCATCCGGCCACTCACGGCGGGGCGGCACTCCTTCCGTGCAAAGCTCGACCCGCACCTCGCCCGGCTTCACCTCATTGCGATTTGCCGGCGGCGGGGGTGGTTGTAGCGCATAGAGTTTTTCAATGGTCGGGCTGTCCAGCACACCACGATGCAGCGTCAGAGCATCCACACGACCGGCGTAGAAGGCTTGCTGCTTGCCTGAACTGCCGCCGATGCGCAGATTTCCGTCCCTCTGAACCGGACCTCGCAGCGTGGACTTCTCCCACTTGCCGGAGAAGAGCTGCATCCGGCCATTGATGTAAATCATCACACTCGTGGGATCGCCAAAAGTGTATGTCAGCGCGATGTGATGCCACTCCAAGCCGGTGAGGGCAAGGCTGCCACTCCACCACTGGTGGCGGACCGGAACCGCGTCCGGCTTTTCAGGTTCCGCAGCAAAGCACAGACCGATCCGCATGGCGCTCGAGCTCAATCGCTCCACGGTGAGCCCGTAGTTGAGATTGTCATCCACCTGGCCCGCGCGGTTGGGGTCCCCCTTGGCCAGCAGGAAGACCGGTTGTTTCTCCTTCAGGTCTCCGGGCGCAATCCAGAAGTCAAAAGTGAGAGCTTCGCCGTGTTTGAAGCTGGAAGCCTTCTCCCCCGGCACAACAAGCTGGTCGGAGGCGGAACGGAACTCCGCGGCGGCGTTGTCTTTGGCAAAGAGAGGGTGCAAGGGAGGGCGAGGCCCCGGTACCGTGGCTGGCCACGAGCCCAGCGCGTCCCTGACATCGAAGTGCCACACCGCAGCAGTGACAGGCTTTGGAAGTGCATCCGCGTTGGGAGCCGCAGCGCGCGCCTGCACAAGTGCACAGACAAACAAAACTGCGACAGCAGAACAACGGTACAGGGACGAAGGCATTGAAACGGAACGGCTCCCATCAAGAACTTATGACAATGTCATCATCCCCCGTTCGGGGGATGATGACCCGCGCCTAAAAAACCCGTTAAATAATTGAAGGTTCTTGTCCGAAAAACGCCATGCCGCGCCTTTGGGCACCGTACAACGTATCCTCCTTCTAGAGAACGCCATCTCGACGGAGAGGATGCCTTGCCACGCTGTTTCGCGATTGACTCCGTACCCGCCACCATGAAGTCCCTTCTTCTGCCGCTCTTCTGCCTCACAGCCGCTTCCGGATTTGCCGCTGGTATCGATGCTGATGCTGACGCCCGGCGTGCCTCCCTGAAGTTCTTCGAGAATGAGGTCCGTCCCGTGCTGGTGAACCGCTGCTATGAATGCCACGCAGAAAAGAAGCAGAAGGGCGGCCTGCGTGTGGACAATCTCGGATACATGACCACGGGCGGTGACTCTGGTGCGGCGCTGATCCCGGGTGATGCTGCCAAGTCTCTGTTGCTCCAGGTAGTCCGCCACGAGGTGGAAGATCTGGAGATGCCACCGAAGGAGAAGCTCTCGGACAAAGAAATCGCGGTGCTCGAGCAGTGGGTGAAGCTCGGGGCTCCCTGGCCGGACGGTGAGAAGGCAGAAGCACAGGCCCAGGCCCGGGACCAGTACGGATTCACGGCTGAAGATCGCAAGTACTGGGCCTTCCAGCCGCTCTCCAATCCCAAGCCACCTGTCGTCAAGGGCAACTGGGCAAGCACGGACATTGACCGCTTCATTTCGAAGAAGCATGAGGAACTGGGCCTGACACCCGCGCCCGAGGCGGATCGACGTGAACTGGTGCGCCGCCTCTACTTCAACCTGCACGGCCTGCCTCCCACGAAAGAGCAGACAGAGGCATTTGTGCACAGCACGGATCCCAAGGCCTATGAAAAGCTCGTGGATGAACTGCTGGCCAGCCCCCGCTACGGCGAACGCTGGGCACAGCACTGGCTGGATCTCACCCGGTATGCGGAGAGTGACGGATACAACCAGGACGCCTACCGCCCCGCTGCCTGGACCTATCGCGACTACGTCATCAAGAGCCTGAATGCAGACAAGCCCTATGATCAATTTGTACGCGAGCAACTCGCCGGAGATGAAATTGATTTCAAGAACCCGGAAGTACTGGTCGCCACCTCCTATCTCCGCGCTCCCATCTATGAATACAACCAGCGTGACGCACGCGGGCAGTATGAGGTCATCCTCGCAGATATGACGGACAACGCCGGGGAACTCTTCCTTGGCCTCAGCATGGGATGCGCCCGGTGCCACGACCACAAGTTTGATCCCATCCTCCAGGAGGACTATTACCGGCTCCGTGCCTTCTTTTCGCCCGTGCGCTGGCGCGATGACCTGAAGCTCGCAACGGACGCGCAGAAGGAGGAGTTCTCCAAAGCCCAGGCCAAGTGGGAGACCGCCACAGCAGACATCCGTGCGCAGATTGATGCGATCATTGAGCCGATGATCCAGCGGAACATCGAGAACGCCTACAAGCGTTTCCAGGCAGACATCCGCACCATGGTGGACAAGAAGCCTGAGGAACGGGAGCCACAGGACTGGCAGTTCTCCTACTTCTGCGAGAGGCAGATGGCCTATGAGCGCGAACGCTTCGATGCGCTGAAATCGATTAAGAAGCCCGAGGACAAGGAGCGCTATCTCGCCCTGATGAAGGAGCTGGAAAAGTTCAATGACATCAAGCCAGCGCCTCTTCAGGACGCTCTGGTGGTCACAGACGCCATGGCGAAAGGAGCGCCGAATCTCCTCAAGAGCCGCAAGGGCGAGAAAGATGTGCCCCCGGGATTCCTCACGCTGCTGGCACCCGAGGTGCCCGATATCAAACCTCTGGCGAACTCCACCGGTCGGAGGACAGCGCTGGCAAACTGGATCGCCCGACCGGACAATCAGCTCTCCACAAGGGTCATCACCAATCGTGTCTGGCACTACCTGTTTGGCCGCGGCCTCGTGGCTACGCCCAACGACTTCGGTGAGCTGGGTGAAGCACCCTCGCATCCCGAGCTGCTGGACTATCTCACACAGCGTTTCCTTAAGGGAGGATGGAGTCTCAAGAAACTTCAGCGGGAGATTCTCCTCACTGCTACTTACCGGCAGACGGCCCACCGTGCAGTTCCCGATACTGCGACAAAACTCGATCCCGCCAACAAGTACCTGTGGCGCTTCAATCCGCGGAGGCTCGATGCGGAGCAGGCTCGCGATGCCATGCTGGCTGCGAGTGGCGAGCTGGATCTTCAGGGCGGCGGCCCCTCCACGGACGGAAGTGGCATGCGTCGCTCCATCTACACCATCAAGAAGCGCAACAATCAGAACGAACTCCTTCGCAGTCTCGATGCGCCCGCGGGCTTCGCCAGCACCTCTGAGCGCCAAAGCACCACCACCCCCACCCAGGCACTCCTCATGGTGAATGGTGAATGGACCCTGGCCCGTGCAAAGAAGCTCGCGAGCCGTGTCTCTTCCATTGAAGAGGTGTGGCAATACGCCTTGGGCCGCCCGCCGACTCCGAACGAAACCCGCATCGCAGAGGGATTCATTGAAAAGCGACTCGGAGAGCAAGAGGCTCCCGCAGCACCGACCCCTGAGGAGCTCGCAAATGCCAGCCAGTTCAAGGAAAACACCCCACAGGAACGTCTCGTGGCCACCTCGGATGAGAAAGAGGGTGATGAATTCACTGTGGAAGCGGTGGTGAAGCTCGACAGCATCGACGCAGCCGCTTCCGTGAGGACGATTGCCTCCCGCTGGAACAACGGACGCGAAAGCGTCGAGGACTTCGGTTGGAGCATCGGCGTGACTGGAGAGAAGTCTCGCTTCAAGCCGCGCAATCTCATCATCCAACTCGTGGGCGAGGATGAGAACCGCAATATTGCGTATGAACCCGTGGCATCCGACCTGAGGTTGGAACTCGGCGTGACCTACCACGTGGTGGTGGATGTCTCATGCACCAATCACACCGTCACTTTCCGCGTGAAGCAAATGGGCAAGCCCAGTGCGCCAGAGCTCACCTCCGTGGCTCCTCACGCCGTACGCTCTGGATTGGGCAAAGGGAACTCAGATCTCGTCATTGGTGGCGTCGCGAAGCGTGCACCGTCCCATCAGTGGGATGGTCGCATCGAAAGTGCACGGATTGTCCGCGGTCATCTCCCCGAAGCCGCGATGAATCCCAACGCTGACCAGTGGGAAGTGCCGGCCATCGCCGCATGGAATGCGAAAAATGGACCGGTCACTCCGCTGCAATGGGCCGGTGCAGATCGCTCGGGCGGCGCTCAAGATCCCCGACAGCAGGCTCTCGCAGACCTCTGCCACGTGCTGCTCAACGCAAACGAATTTCTCTATCTCCACTGATTTCCCGCCATGCCCTGTCATAACTACGATATCCCGACCTCCCGTCGTCAGTTCCTGCGCCGCGCTGGCTGCGGCTTCGGTGCCGTGGCGCTCGCCGCGCTGATGAAGGAATCCGTACTGGGTGCAGGTACTGCACCGAGCCAGGCTCTGGCAAGGATCCCGCAGCACTTCGGTCGCGCCAAGAGTGTGATCTTTTGCTTCATGGAAGGTGGGCCCAGCCATCTGGACACCTTCGACAGGAAGCCACTGCTGAACCAGCTCGCCGGTCAGCAGCTGCCGCCCAGCTTCAAGGAACCAGTGCTCGCCATGGGCGAGAGTGGTGCTCCCTTGCTGGAATCACGCCGCTCGTGGAAACAATATGGCCAGAGCGGGCTTTGGGTTTCGGACTGGTTCCAAAACGTCGCAGAGCATGCGGATGATCTCGCGGTGATCCATTCCTGCGTCTCGGATGGCATCAATCACGCCGGTGGTGTGTGCCAGATGAATACGGGCTCCATCTTCGGAGGCCGTCCCTCCCTCGGCGCCTGGGTGAACTATGGCCTGGGTTCGGCAAATCATGACCTGCCTGGCTTTGTGGTCATCAAGGACAGTGAAGGCACCGTGGTAAACGGTGTGCGCAATTGGGGCAGTGGCTTCATGCCAGCGGTGCATCAGGGCGTGGAGTTCAGTTCCGACGGCCAGCCCATCAAGTATCTCTCTCCACCGAAGGGCGTGAGTGCACAACAGCAACGCGACAAACTCGACCTGCTCGCTGAACTCAACGGGGACTACAATGCAACCCGCCAGGACAATACCGAACTGGAAGCTCGCATCCGCGCCTATGAACTGGCTTACACCATGCAGGCGGAGGCACCGCAGGCCGTCGATTTGAGCAAGGAGACGGAGGCCACCAAAAAACTCTACGGCATGGATGCCCCTGAAACTGCGGTATACGGGCGGAACTGCCTGCTCGCCCGTCGTCTCGTGGAACACGGAGTGCGATTCGTGCAGCTCTACAGCGGTGCCGGAAGCAAGTGGGATTCCCACAATCGTTTGGAGGAAAATCATGGCCGTCTCTGCCGCGCCGTGGACCGCCCCATCGCGGGCCTGCTCACTGATTTGAAGCAGCGCGGCCTTCTGGATGAGACACTGGTGATCTGGGGTGGTGAGTTTGGCCGCACCCCCATGAGCGAGCAGGGCGGCGGACGCGATCACAATCCCAATGGCTTCACCATGTGGATGGCCGGCGGTGGTGTGAAGGGCGGCCAGACCATCGGTGCCACCGATGAACTCGGCCTGTACGCGGTGCAGGACAAGATGCATGTGCATGACCTGCACTCCACCATCCTGCATCTGCTCGGCGTGGATCACACCCAGCTCATCTACCATCACAAGGGCCGCCCTGAGCGTATCGACCAGAATGAAGGTCATGTGAACAAGGCGCTGCTGGGGTAATCCAGCAGTGCACCTTGGTCGTCCAAATTTTCACCAGAGCAGCCGGCCTCCGTCCAGGGTGATCACGCTGCCGGTCATGTAACTGCTGGCATCGCTCGCGAGATAAAGCGCTAGCGGCGCAATCTCATCCGGACGGCGTCGCTCTCCGCTGGAATGAGTACAAGCCTGCCCTGATGCTCAAGGGCGCAAACTTGAAAAACATCTTCGCTCTCACCAAGAGCACACAGGGAAACAATTCCGGCTAGGCTTCACAGGTGCCCCCATGGGGGGAAATCTCCATGGACCTCGGGAATGAAGGAGGTCTCGGGTATCAGGCCGATGGAAGTGGGAAAGGCGGTATTGTGGTCCTGAAGAAGGCCGACATGAAGGCAAATTCCTTCTATCGGTTCATCGTGAAGATCGACTATGCCTCCATGAAGTATGACGTTGTCATCACCGGGCAGCGAAAGGATGGTGCGCCCTTCCAGTTCAAATCTGGCAGCACTGCTTTCGAGTCCAAAGTGAAGAACGTCCGAGGACTTTATCTCATCAGCGGCAGCAGCATGACTGCCTATCTTGGGGACCTCGCGGTGCTTTCCGAATAGGACACGGCAGCGAACCGGAGCCCGACAAGCACGTGCAACTCCGGGCAAGCCCCGAGGTTTGCTCATGGCAATGAAAACCATCGCTTCCATCCCGCGCACCTGCAAATCGCCTCCACAGGCATAGTAGGCATGTAACTCAGAGCATCTCGCCCCTCCAACTGTAAATGGATGGTTACTTGACGGGGGTGTGAGGTTTCCACACACTTTGTCCGCTTCCACACATTCATGGCTCGACTCCCCCTCCCGCCAGCCTCCCTTCGCCTCCTGCTTTGTCTTTTTCTGGGCGCATTCGCGATCCCAAACGCATTGGCCGAAAAAGCGGAGCCCTTTGTGTTTGTCCCTTCCAAGGGAGAAGGTCCCTTTCCCGTGGCCCTCTGGCTCCATGGATATCGGGGATATTCACCCAGCGGCTACTTTCCAGGTGAAAGCGCCGAAGCCATGCAGAAGCATGCAGACGCGCTCGGCGCAGTGATCGTCGGTTTCCCCGCCACGACCGAACTGGGAGATGACACACAACAGTGGTCTGAGGAGCCGGTCGCCGATCATGCCTATGTTCAGGAACGGCTCCGGTCCCTGAAGACCCCAGCCAAGCTCGACCTGAACCGCGTGGGTCTTTTTGGATTCTCCCAAGGCGCCATGGTGGCTGCAGCTCTGGCCACCGTGTATCCCGAGAATTACCTTGGCGCCATACTCATGTCGCCGGGAGGCATGAGCAATCCCAAGGGCAGCAACATCAAGCTGCCCCTTCACGCAAAGCAGGTCTACTACTGCTTCTGCGGAGCCGCGGAACAAGAGGGCAATGTGATGCTCACCAAGGGCTATGCCGAGCATTTTGAAAAAGTCCTGGGCGCGAAAGTGACGCTGAAATTGTACGAGGGCGTCTCGAAGCATACCCGTCCTGCCGACTTCATGGAGAAGTTTCCCGAGTGGATGGGCGCCATCCTGAAATCACGCGAATGACATCACACCTATGAAACAGTTCCTCCTTTCCATTTTCCTGATGACAGTCGTGTCTTCGCTTCACGCCGCGGACACGGTGGCGAGAATCGCTGTGGGCATGGACCACAAGGAATCCATCGCCCTTCTGAAAAAGCACAGCGCGGAAGACATCACACCTGGCCTCGCCATCGTCGGCCCCAACGGCGAGCATCCTTTGCACGGCCTCGTCTGGGCGCTCCGTGACTATGACGCCATCATTGAACTGGCTGAACAGAACGGCAAGATCACAACTCTGACCTACTGGACGAAAAAGGACTTCGGAACCAGCAAGGACCATCGGGCAAGGACGGAGCAGAACGTCAAGTCACTCACGCTCGACCCGAAAGGTCACGCGGTCTCAGTAGAGAAACAGAAGGAGGGCTGAGACCGAACGGCTTGGTTGAGCAGTCTACTGTGCAGCCGCGGGAGCGGGTCCAGCAGCGTTTGCCTGGCCGATGCCGCCTCGGTTTCCAAGTGCCTGGACTCGAGGCAACTTGCGGTCGTCAACTTGGCGCGCATCCGTGCGATCAGAGGAGAGTTCGAGGCATCTGACCTCGCCATGGTGAACTTTATCCAACAAGGCGATTGAAGTGTCAGAGAAAAGAGCACCTTTTCAGCCTCCTTGCCCTCCCCCGTCCCATGCCCCCACTCATTGTCTCCATCGCCCTGCTCTCCCTTTCCAACGTCTTCATGACCTTCGCGTGGTATGCCCACCTGAAGGACATGAAGAGCAAGCCGTGGATCATCGCGGCCTTGTTCAGTTGGGGAATTGCCCTGTTTGAGTACCTGCTTCAGGTCCCGGCAAACCGGATCGGCAGCCAGACGATGAACCTGCCGCAGCTCAAGATCCTGCAGGAGGTGATTACCCTCACGGTATTCGTCCCCTTTGTGCTCCTCTACATGAAGCAGCCTCTGAAGTGGGACTATCTGTGGGCCGCCATGTGCATGTGCGGGGCAGTGTATTTCATCTTCCGAAAGTAGCCTTCGCGCCAACGGGTCAGATGCAGCCAATAAAAAAGCGGAAGGCTCCAGACGAAGCCTTCCGCTTTTCATATCATTCAAAACTTACGGACTGACCGGTGCGCCGTTCAGGAAGAAATCGCCGCTCGGGTTGCCTACCACATCCATCGGACTGAGGAAGAACTCAGACACGAAATTGCTCGCAGCCGGATCAAACGTGCCATCGACAGTCAACTTGCTCCCGCCATCTTCCCGGAAGAAGAAGCCAACCGAATCCGGGTTTGTCCCGGAGCCAAGCACGAGGTTACGATCGAATCCTTTGATCCTCAGACGGGAGCCATCATTGCTCCGTGCCTTGAGGAATGCGTCATTGACCACACCATCTGCACTGAGGATGTTGTCTGCGACGGTTGCGGCGAGACGGCCTCCGTGCTGGCTCTTAAGCTGGATGGCGTTGTCCTCGAATCCTCCGTGGAAGACGTTTCCGGTCACCGTGCCCTTCAGGACTGCGTCATGCTCCGCGAGGAGGAAGATGCCGCTCGCGTCATAGTCTCCGAAGAACTGGTTGTTGGTGATGGTCACCTTCAAGCGGTCGCCGTCCTCGTCATCATAGTGGTGGGCGGCCACTTTAAGCGCATCACGCCCGAACTCGCCGTTCAACACGTTGTTCGAGAAGGTCAGGGTCATGCGCGACCAATCGCGCTTGTCCGCATCCAAAGCGTGGTCAAAATCACCCACGAAGGTATTGCCCAGGATGTCCGCCCTCAGGGTCGAGCCGTCCCTGGACTTCGCGGCAATGGCGATCTCGCCGCAGCCATCTCCCTCGAAGGTGTTGCCGGAGATGGAAGCGATAAGCGTGGCCCCCTCGAAGGAATCCAGCGTGAGCATGCCATCATAGCTTTCGCCGCTGATGGCATTGTTCGCGATCGTGGCGGTCATGGTAGCACCTTCGAAAGCCACGAAGCCGAACCCGACTCCGTACTCCGAATCCGCGAGGATAGTGTTTCCAGTGACCGTCGCATTCAGGATGGATTCATACTCGCTGTAGAAACCCGAGACCACCTGATTGAAGTATCCCTCGTAGATGTTGCCCGTGAGTTGCACATTCGCGATGGCGCCATCATAGGTCTCAACCAAAGTAGCCATCCCGAATTCCGGCCCGTCGAAGCCAAATTCGCCCAGGAAGAAGTTGTTTGAAAGGTTGGCATTCACGGTCGAGCCACCGCCAGCAGTGATGTACATGCCCGCCATGTACGCATTGTTGATGATGTTGTTCGTGGCAAGGATGTTCACGATGGGTGAAGAACCCCCACCGCAACCGCAGTCCAACGCACTCAGCGCCGGCGGCCCAAAGATTCCCAAATCGAGTCCCGCACCCACAAAGAGAGCTCCGAACACCTCGTTGAACTCATTGTTCTGAACGATGATGTTGTGCGTGCCTCCATCGGAGTCAGCGAGGACGGACACGGAGGAAAGGAACAAGGGAAGCAACTCTTCGATTTCCGGGAATTCAGGGAACTCTCCAAAAGGAGGAAGTTCTCCCATGGTGAACAAATTGTCCTGCACGATCAGAGTACCTGGGTTCAAGGCGATCACTGACGGCCCGAAGCCCCCCATGATGCCACCGCGGAAGTCATAACCCTGAACGATCAGAGTGTTGATCTCAAATGCGCCGAAGCCTCCATAAAGCACCGGACGATCTGTATCGCCCCCAAAGTTCCGGCCACCGAGACCCACGATGGGCACATAGGAACTGGTGAAGCGAGTGCTTCCGGAGACCATCACCGAGTCTTCATAGTCGATGCCTGTGCCGCCCTGGGTATACACGGTCCAGAGCTTGCCAGTGGCATTGCTGTTGGCACCGGCGAGATTGGCACCTTCCACGATGGTATCGAAGGGACGCTCGGCCGTGCCAGTGGCGCCGTCCACTTGGGCGGTACCAGCCTGGATGCCATTGCCCACCGCACCACCGTTGTTCACAAAGATGATGTCATCTTCCAGCACCACCTGGCCAGGACGCTGCGATACGACCTTCGTCACGCGCTTCACCTTGGTCTCGGTGTTGGTCTCTGTATCCACGGTGTTAGCCACCTTGATGGCCGCGTTCTGACGGCGCACCGGCTCAGCCAGACGCTCCACCAGGTGACGGCGGCGAGGAGTGAAGGAGTCACCGATGCGGCTCCAGAAGTTCTTGCCATCACCCAGGTCGCCCATCTCGAAGGGCACCTGAAGCTGTACACCTGCGGTCCAGTCGCTGCCGGTCAGGCGCTCATCTTCATACCAGGTGCCTGTGAGAATCACCGCAGGCACAGGGCGGATCTCCACGCCGGCCTTCCAGCCTTCCACATTGCCCGTGCCGCCTTCCTGCGGACCGAAGGGCTGGTTGTCGAACTTGTAGTAACCACCGATAAAGCGCAGATCGAAGTATCGATCCAGTCCCGGAACCAGGAATGCGATTTCCGCGTCCCAGCCTTCCATCCCCTCTTCGTAACGACGGAAGAGACGTTCGATGGTCGTCGTGCTGATGGTCGTCGTCGCCGTGGTGGTGAAGAGCGCATTCTGCGCCACGCTGCTGCCCGAGGCATACGGATCGCTCGTGGGCGTCACCGACTGCGATGTGCTGGTGCTGGAGCGCTGGATGGTGTCCACCGTGCGCGTCTCCTCCGCGAGCTGCTTGTCTGAGAGCGGAATGTAATAGTTACCACGCACTTCCACGTAGCGGGTACCCACTTCCAGACCCACACCGAGCTGCCAGAACTGATTGTCCGCCTCGGTGTCCATCATGTCGATGAACACGTTCGCGCCCACGAAGATGCCTTCATCGAAGAATCCGGCCTGTGGGGCATCATAGTTCCTCAATGCGGAGACCGACTGTGAACCAAAAAGGTGTCTCCAGCCCAGGCCCAGCGAGGCAGCCACCTCACCACGCTCACCCCAGGAGGTGTAAGGCTCAAGGTAAATCACGTCACCACTCAGGGTGGCATCCGCGCCCAAGGTGCTCCATACCGGGGCCACGATGGAGAAGTTCCCCTCCGTGTAGGCATCGCTTGTCTTTACCCCTCCGGTGACGGTGCCCAAATACATGGGGTGAGCCTCCACCACGACCTCCTTCGGATTCTTGATAGGAGGGCCCGCGAGAACCGCGGAAGTGAGGCTGCCGAGTGATAGCAAACCGACGGTGCATGCCCGGACCAAACGGGCAGGAGTAGGAATGTACATGTAGGGTGTTAGGAGAGCTTGGGGGTGAAGCGGGTTGTCTTTTCTTTGGGAGTTGTGCCGTTGTTACGTTAACAGAATTTCCGTATTTATCTCGGGAATTCTTGCAAAAACCACAAACAATAAACCTTCATTCACCACTCCCCTTTGAGTTAGCATAAGCATAATACCTAAACCCCAGATCTCATTCCGCTTGAGGCTGCGACCACTGAAGAAACCCAGTCATTTCGGTCACCCGGCGCAAAAAACCGCCCGGCATCTCCAGCCGGGTGTTTGTCATTTAGCTTCAAGATCCCTGCGAGAGTTACTTCGCCGCAGGAGGAGCGCCGGGCATGGGCAGCGAGGTAGGGTGGCACCGCTCGTCATTAGCGATAGCGGGTGGCACCCTGACTGACGAACTCATCGTGCACCAGCCTGCGCATTTCCAGCATGGCCGGGATGTACTGCTTCAAGTAAGGAACACGATCGGAACTCTTCATCGACTTGGATTGGTTGGTTGATTCCAAGGTGACCGTTGCGAAGAATTCCTGGAAAATCGGAACAGCAGTCGCCATGGAACGCGTGGCACTCGCTGAGCCCAGCTTCTGGTTTACCCGCGCGATCCCGCTGGCGATCACACTACCAAGGCGGTAACCACTTCCGCCCACGATCACTTCACGCACAATGTAGTCCCCCTTCTTGGTACTGGGCGCGGCAAAACCGCCACGGTTTGACGTTGGGTTCAAGAAGCAAGCAGCAGCAAGAGTCAGGGTATCCCGGTCAAACGCGCTTAGTTCTGCCAGTGCCATCATCAGTGAAGTGTATTTCATCTTGCGCCACTTGGTCACCTGCTCGGGACGGATGGCAAACCGGCGCACCTTTTCAAACGTGGTTCCCTTCGCCCAGATGTCACGTTTACCATCGGTTAGATAGGTTGATACCCCCAGGATCGTCTTCGTACCCCCGAGGACGACAGGACCTCCGCTGTTCCCGGGCACAATTTCACAGTCGATCTCAATCCGGTCTGTTCCCACCCCGACAATCTTGCCATCCAACCCTGTGATGACGCTGCCTCCAAGGCTGTTTCCGTAGGCGATAACCTCCTTGTTCAGTTCAGGAACGCTGTCCGCTTTCCCGATTTCGTACAAGCCAGATGTGGCTTCCACGACCACTTCAAATCTCGCCAGGTCCTCAAGACCGTTGGGCGCATTAGGATCAAAAGTTTCGGACAGTTCCAAATCGACAGGCAGCGCCAGCTTTTTGCCAGCCGCAGTAGTAATGCTCTCAATCTTCGTGGCGAAGCTACCTGGCTCTCCACACAACACGTGGGCATTCGTGTAGACATAGGTGATTTTGTCGGCTTTCGCGATGAAACCTGAACCAACTCCCTTGTCCGTTTTGATGAAGACGAGATGCTGTGGATCGAATGAGGAAACCACGGCACCGGAAACACCCGGCTGGGCAGGAGCAGCGGGCTGAACTGGAGGAGCAACGGTAGCAGGAGAGCTGGGAGATTCCTGCTTCTTCGGAGGGGTGTATTTCCCCTTCCAAACTTCAGGCAGGTGTTCGAATGCCAACAAGGAGACTCCCGCATCGTGGGCAATTTTCACCCCTTGCTCAGTCACACTAAGGACTGTTGCATTGGTGAAGACCTTGCTTCCGACAACGGACGGCACTTCGATCCTATCGACCTTGCCCTGCCCCACTAAGTTCGCGCTAAAAGCCAAGAGACCCACGCAAGCTGTAAGCGTGGACATTAGTCCTGAGGTTTCACGAATCATATGGTTGGGAGTGAAGGTGTGCAGACGATAGATACGGAGAATCCTTAGGATACGTGCACGCAATACCATTATTACTCAACAGAAAGCCGTAATTTTTCGCCTGCCATTTAGTAACCTCCGACAACAAAATCCGCCCGGCATGTGCTGCCGGGCGGTAGTCATTTAGATTTAATCTCGCTGCACGATTTACTTCGCGGCAGGAGGAGCTCCGGGCATGGGCAGCTCAAACTTCGGATTGGCCGCGAGGTAGGCATCCACATCCGCCGTCACGATGATCTTGCCCCACATGATCATCCAGTGACCGGGAAAGGTGCACACGAACTCAAGCTGACCTTCCTTGTCAGGTGCCTTGAGCTTGAGGGTTTCCTTTTGCCCGGGATTCAGCAGATGGGTGGCATCGACGAAGGGCTGGCCCTTCGGCAGGAACTGGCGGTTGCGTGCCTTCTCCACTTCGGTGGGGCTCATGGTCTGCGCGGCCATGCCGATGACACCGTGCTTCTCATTGCCCACGACCACGAGGTTGTGCGGCATCACGTCGTCGTTCTCGAAGATGATTTCGAACGACTTGCCCTTCTCCACCACAATACGCTGGGTATCAAAGCGGAGCTGCTCATGCACCGTCTTCACAACGAATACCGCCACACTCAGACCACGCAGTTCCTTGCGCAGTGCGGTATTCCCCGCGAGTGAGGCCATCTCCATACCGAGCTGATTCACTTCCACAAACGACTGCTCCGAGCGCTTCTCCGCCGGCACAGACTTCGCATAAGCCAGCACGCTCTGTGCGATGCCTTCCGCCTTGTCCTTGTCCCACGCCGTGCGAGGAAGCTGCATGATGGCCGTGGTGGCGGCGTTGCGCTCGTTGCCATCAATGACGTGCTTCGAGAGCACCGCAAAGTTTGCCGGGGCATTGTCCGCACCCATGAGAGACAGAGCCTTCAGCGCGGCCTGGCGTTGCTCGCCTTTCACACTACCGTCATTGAGCAAGGCGGTGATCAGGTGCTGGAACCCCGTGCGCAGCGTGGGATCCGGCACCAGACCGATGCCCTGCACCAGAGCTGTGCGCCATTCGCTTTTGTCAGCGGACGCAACCCACACATCATCCGGCTTGCGGTCCTGCACAATGAGCGCGGCCCACACGGAGCGGCGCACTTCAGGAAGGTTCGCGGAGCGCGCCAGTGAGGCGAGTTGATCCTTTGCCTTCGTAAGAGCCTCGACCGGGGAAGTGATGAGCATCTTGCCCAGGTCCGATGCCGCCTGTGCGGATGCGCCACTCTTCGCATCGATACGCTTGAGCGCGGCCACGATTTCTGTCGCGCGATCGCTCTTGTTGAGCTTCACCAGTTCCTCGATGGCCTTGTCCCGGGTGAGCAGGTCGTAGCTTTTGCGTTCCAGCTTGGCATGCAACACGGCAGCCACATTGTTCGGCATGCCCTTGAGCTCATTGTCATCCATGCGGCTGAGCAATGCGTCGAGGGTGGCGGGATCGCTGGGCAGCATCTTCTCCTTGGCGCCGGACTGGAGTTGCTTGAGCGTCTCCTTCAGGCAGTAGTCGATGTAGTAGTCCCCTTCATGCTTGAGCGAGGCGTAGGCCACCTCGAGTGCCTTCGGCACATCTGCGCCGCCATAGAAGCTCGCAGCGCGAATGGCTTCGAGGCGCACGCGCGGGCTCTCGTCACCAGCTGCCTTCTTGAAGATCTCAAGCGCCTCGGGAATGCGGTCGCGCTGGTAGCACACCACGCGCACAGCCTGCGCACGGGCACGGGGCTCGGGCGAGGCCAGCACAGTATTGATGAGCTCCTTGTTCACCACGTTGTGCCACTGGTGCACCCAGAGGGCCTCCAGGATGTGGTGCGCGTCTTCCACCTTCTGCGGGTCGAATTGCTTCACCCACTTCTGCACGGCGGCGACCACGGCCTTGGAGTCATGCTTGTCGAGCTCAATCTTGGCGCGGATGCGCACGTCGTTCTCGGGCTCCTTCAGCAGGTCGAGCAGCTTCTCGATGGGCTGGCCATCGACCTTCTTCACTTCAAGCAGCGGGCGGCCCTCGAAGGTCACACGGTAGACACGACCATGGATCTGGTCGCGGTTCGGGTCACGCAGGTGATGCTGCATGTGACCGATGATGGCATTCGACCAGTCAGCAAAGTACAGGGAGCCATCCGGAGCCACACTCGCGCAGGAGGGGCGGAAGGTGCCGACCTCCGCAGGGCTGCACTCCACGAGGGTATTCAGCTTCTCCGGCGTGGTCGAGCCCGGCTTGGTGTACTCATGGTAGAGCGTCTCACCCTTCAGACCGGAGCCCACTTCAGAGAACTTCGCGCGGAAGATGCCCTGCACGCTGATGACATTGCAGTTCAGGAAATTGTCGCGGAACTCATCCGGGAAGTGACGGCTGGAAAGAATCGTCGTACCAGCGCACGGACGGGACGGGTGCTGCCAGACGATATCATACTTCGAGTGCTTGTTCGGCTCGCTGATGAAGCCGCTGAAGCCGGGGCCGTAGTAGTTGTTGTTGCCTGTGGCGTCTGTGATGATGTCATTGCCCCAGTAGTCAAAGACGCGGCCGTGCGGATTCGCGAAGCCATACGCGGCATAACGCTCGAACTTGCCCGTGCGGGGCTCATAGCGGTAGATGCAGCCATCCTTGTTGCGCACGGGACCTTCGGGAGTCTCCACCTGCGTGGCGTGGAAGACACCGTCCGAGCAGTACACGGCACCGCCAGGCTCATAGCAGATGGAGTTCGTTTCGTGGTGCGAGTCCGCGGCATCCAGACCGCTGAGGATACGCTCAAACTTGTCTGCGCGACCATCGCCATCCGTATCGCGAGCATAGAGGAGATTCGGCGACTTCATGACTAGCACGCCATCCTTGTAGAACTGGAATCCGGTGGGGCAGTTCAGGTCATCCATGAAAGGCGTGCACTTGTCCGCCTTGCCGTCGTTGTTGGTATCTTCGAGCACCAGGAGGCTGTCCCCCTTCGTGCTCCAGGGAGTGCGGCTGGGATAGTTGCGCCACGAAGCGACCCAGAGGCGACCCTTGGTATCAAATGCCATCTGCACCGGCTTGATGAGTTCGGGGAACATCTTCTCATCCGCAAAGAGCTGGACCTTGATGCCCTTGGGCGTCTTCATTTTGCCCACCACTTCCTCGCCACTGGGGAATTCCACGAGACCTGTCTTCGCATCCACCTTGAAGCCGGTCATCGGCGTCTTGTTGAAGGTGTCGCCACCGACCGGCAGATTCGTCTCGACCTTCGTCACTGGAGGCACGTTGGAGTCATCCACCTTCAGGTCGCCACCCTTCGCCACGGCCCACACGCGCTTTTCGCGATTCTCCGTCATCACGTCACGCACGGACATCTCCTGCTGCATGACCTGGTAGTTCGAGACGTACGGCGGCTCGGGGGTCTTCTGATTTTGCAGGAAGGCACCCGTGTGCGCCTTGTACGCGAGGCCCGAGCGACCGCCGTGAATGTTGTAGCTATCCACCGTACGGTAGCGGCTGTGCCATTCCTCATTACGGTCCAAAATGGCACCACGCAGCTTTTCCAGCCCCTTGTAAGAGGGAGCATCCTTGCCGAAGAGCGACTTGTAGATCACCGGAGCCAGTACCTTGTCTCCCTCCACCGTGAGGTGAATGCCGTTGAAGGTCAGCGGTTGCTTCGCGGCAGCATAGGCCTTCTGCGAGGCATCGAAGAGGTCCACGAACTGCACGCCATTCGCCGCGGCCACTTCCTTCATCGCGGAGGCGTAGTTCTGCAGGTTGGTGTTGTTCTCCTCGGGCTTGGCGATGTCCGGATTGGACTGCTTTTCCGCCGCCGTGGGAGAGAAGAGCACCACCCGCGGTGCGCCCTCACCTCCGTAGTTCTTCGTCTTCAGCTCCTTCAGGAAGGCGTCGAGGTTCTTCTTGAACTCCTCAATGCCCTCATAGCCCTTGAACGATTCATTGAATCCATAAAAGGCGAAGACCACATCCGCGCCCACCTTCAGCAGCCACTGGTCACGCGTGCCGAAGTCCTCGGAGCGGTGCCATGTATTCACCTCATCCGCTGCCACGGCCAGATTCCGGATCACGAGGTCCTTGTCCTTGTTCTCAGCATGGATCAGTGTCTCCAGCCAGCCGGAGTGCTGCTGCCGGTCCGCCAGCAGGCTGCCGACGATGGCGATGTGGTCACCTTTCTTGAGTTCCAGAGAAACAGGAGCCTGTGCCTGAAGTTGCGCCTGCCCATGCAGGGCAAGACCCGAAACCAGGCCGGCGAGGAGGGTGTGGAAGCGTCGATTCATGCAGGGAAACTGAAATGAGGGAAGTCCAATACGGGATGCCAATAGCGGAGTGATCCTGCTTTTTGACATGGAAAATGAAGTTTTTTTTGGAGCCCCCAACGTAGTCCGCGAGTCCCTTCGCGGTCCGGAGAAGCCAGTGTCGCAAGCCAACAATACAACCTCTTCAAGCTTGCACTCTGGACAACCCCCGCAGAAATCGCCCGGCACTAGTGAAATGACCGCCAACGCCTGGCGAGGCACTGCGGCCAACACCTCTGGGGGCAGCGATATCTGGGAGTGAAGCAGTCGCACCGACCTTGCCCGGAGGAGAACACATGAACCTGCAGAAGATCTACACCTCGCTGCTCACCTCAGATTTGGCGGCAGCTGAAGACTGGTACACGAAGCTGCTCGGTCGCAGACCGGACAACCGCCCGATGGACACGCTGGTGCAGTGGGAGTTGTTCGATCATGCCGGGTTCATGCTTTCAAGCAGCGATGAGATTGCCGGCCACGGCGTGTTCTTCCTTTATGTCGCCGATCTCGCGGTCGAACGCCGCCGATTGCAGAGCCTTGGGATCATCCTCGGTGACGACATCGGAGGCGACTACTCGACACTGGCCCAAGTGCGTGATCCTGATGGCAACCTGATCACACTGGCGTCACCTCCCTCGCGCCCCTTTCCACAGGCATGACCGCATCAGACCCAGCCACGCGGGACAAGACCCGAAACCAGGCTGGCGAGGAGGGTGTGGAAGTGTCGATTCATGCAGGGAACTGAAATGAGGGAAGTCCAATAGCGGAGTGATCCTGCCTTTTGACATGGAAAATGAAGTTTTGTTCTTGCTGCTCGTCCCTCCGACGGCCGACAGGAACACCCTGCCAAAATCACCACCCTATGAACAATGAAAAGTGGAGCCCAGTCACGCATGAGAACTGCAACCACATGCACGGCCCATTCTATCACGGCACGAAGGTTGAGTTTGCGATAGGCGATTTGCTGTCACCCGGCCATCCCTCCAACTACGACGAAAGCCGGGTTCTTAACCACCTCTACTTCTCCGCCATCTTGGACCCTGCGATCTGGGGAGCAGAACTCGCGATGGCGTTGGCAAATTTAGAAGGTCGCGGCCGCATCTACGTCGTCGAGCCAACTGGCACCTTTGAGGACGATCCGAATCTCACCAACAAGCGATTTCCTGGTAACCCGACGAAGTCCTATCGCACACGTGATCCACTCAGGATCGTCGGAGTCGTCGAGGACTGGCAGGGACACCCGGTGGAAGCAGTTCAAGGAATGCTAAATTCCCTTCGAGACCTGAAACGCCGCGGGCTTGCCATCATTGAGGACTAGACTCCTGCCAAATCCAAGTGACCCAATCAACCGGTGACCTCCAGGCTTTTCATCCCACTCTGCATATCCCTTCTCCTCAGCGCTGCCACGCTCCACCGAGCGCCAGCCGCTGAGAAGTTGCGCTCCTCTGAGCCACTGACACCATCAAGCCGCCCCTTGATCGGCGCCATCCGATGGGACGGCTGGGGAAATAACTGCGTGATCGGGAAGGACTCCGAACGAGTTCTCAGTCCAGACAAGCACCAACATCGCGCTCCGTTCTTTGTGGATACTGCTGGGCCGAATGTCATCACCTTCAAACCTCTCTCCCAAGGAATCATGGACACGGAGATTGGCTACGCCATCCACGCCGGCATCGATTACTGGGCGTTTGACTGGTATCCGCCGGGCAATGGGATGGAACTCGCGCGAAATCTTTTTCTGACATCCCGCAAACGGGAGCGCCTCAAGTGGTGTGTTGTATTGGGCACCAATCCCTTCGACATGAATCGAGACGCGCCCTGGCTCGCGGCGGAGTTTGCCAAGCCGGGGTACCAGAAGGTTCTCGACGGCCGTCCGTTGGTGTATCTCTTTACACCCATGGCCCGCGCGGACCTTGCAGCGTTGCGAGAGCTCTCGCTGAAATCCTGCGGCAAGACTCCCTACGTCGCCATGATGGGCTGGACTGCCACGGAGGCAGCACAGGCTTGCGAAGCGGTCGGCGCCGACGCTGTCACCATGTACGCCGGCGGAATGGAGAAGAACTGGGAGGAATACTCCAAGCTCAAAGAACTCATTCCCAATGTGGGCACCGGTTGGGATCCAACCCCTTTTCGGGACACGCAAGTCACTTGGTATCCCCATGAAAATATCGTGAAGGATTTTGTCGGCTGGTCAGCGACACCAAAGCAATTGGTTGCCAGTATGGAAGCTGCTTTTGCCTGGACTAAAGCCAATCCAGGAAAAGTTCCCGCCAATGCCATTCTGGTATACGCGTGGAATGAACACTCCGAAGGCGGCTGGCTGTGTCCCACGTTCAATCCGCAAGGTCCGAACACTGAAAGGATCGACGCGCTTCACGAATGGCTGTTTGGCCGGACTTCAGTTCAGGGAAACTGACAGGAGCCGTCCTCTACGGGGATCCACCTACTTTGTTACCCATCGTCGGTGAACTGGGCATCTCCGCTGACGATTCACTCCTTCAGCCCTACACCGAGCCGTTTGAGCAGAGGTGAGTTCAGGAGCATCGATGCGATGCTTGCCAATGCAAACTGCTTTGCACTACTATAGTAGAAATGACGCGAGACGAGTACAGACGGCAGACGATCAAGACGCGCCGTTGGTCCAAGTTCTGGCTTGGGCTGAAATTCTTCGTGTGCCTTCCCCTGCTGCTGCCCATATTCCTCGGAGACATCTTTTCCTTTCCATTTGTCGCTCGCCGTCACGAGAGCTTTTTCCGGTGGTCGCTCTATATGTTCGCCCAGTCCCTTGCGCCAGCCATCATCATCGGTACATGCATTGGGTACCTTCTCGTATTGGCAATGAGAAGATGGCACTGAGGTACGCCCCTTCGACCGCCCTGCTTGAGGGACTTGATGGCGTCAACGTTCGTCTGACAAAGGAAGCTCATCAAAGTCCCTTGCGCGGCCCCACACAGTAGCTGAGCATCGCGACCCATGGGGGCATCCTTATCCTGGTATGCAGTGCGCGGCAAAACTCCGGAGATGGTCTTGCGAGATTTCGGACTCAGAAGAGCAGTCAGCAAAGAGTATCGCCATACGCCCTTCCGCGGAGGGCCCCTGCCAAACGGCTGGTTTGTCATGATTCACGGACGGCACGAATTCACGAGTGATGAAATGCGGCATCTATCGAGCGCTTGCGAGGTGGTCGCATGTTTTGTGGAAGAGCACGTGATGGTCAGCCGTTCGGCATGCTGGAAAAATGGTGTACAGGTTTGGGAGGTCACCCACGACTCAGAGGAGAGCGAACATCATCTGGATATCCGGGGCGAGCCGCCTGCCGGTTTTGGAGCGATTCGCGATCGACTGACCAAACAGCAGAAGGAAGATGATGAGGATGGATGCGTCGACTTCATCTTCAATATTCCAGTGGACCTGGCCGAGGAAGTCACGGGATTCAATCACCTGGGATCATCGGACACTGGGTTCGGGAATTTTGTGAAACCGACGTTCCTCCAGAGACTATTCGAACGATAGTGGCGCCTGCACGCGTACGTCTCACAGCCTTTCACACCCCATACATGAGCCCCGCTTCTCCCCCCCAGGAAGTATTTGTCATCAGCTTCTTCACCGAAAAGGCAGGAGCCGCTGCACAAGGCACTGTTTCATTGATTGATCAGGTGCCGAAATCCACCTGGACCATCCAGTCCAACGGCAGCCGGCAAACCTTCGACCGCCCCATCTCCGAGGACAGCTTCCGCCATATCTGGGACCGGATTTCGGCCCTGACCGAGTTGGACTCCTACCTCTCCACCGATCCCGGTCAGGCGATGTCCTTCACGGACCACTACATTGTCGGAATCATCTATGTGCTTTCCGGCAAGGAAGGCCGGCGTCTGTACATGATTCCCCACAACTGTTCGGCACAGAGTGTCCTTTCATGGGTCCAGGATATCGAGTCGACCTCAAAGGGGTCCTGAAATCCGATCGCTCGCACCAGGGGCAGCCACCCTGGCTTGCACATCATGGATTCGCTCTTCTCCAGAATGACTGCCTTGCTCGCAAGCACGGTGCTCCTTCTCCCGATGGTCTGTAGCGAGCAAACACCTTCCGAACGCAAGATGAGTTTTACTGTTCCAACCTTACAACCAGATTCCATCCAATCGTTCGGTTACAAATGCCGCTGGATAGCCATTCGCACCGACGATCTTCAAGCCGTCATTTCCACTCTCGGGCTGCAGGATTGCAGAGTGGGTTCGTGGGCGGAGGGCATCCAAACCGCCTACAAGTATCCAGACGGGGAAGTCTTCGTCACTCCGCCGGTTAATGGCTACATCCTTTGCGTGTCGCGCTCCCTCCCGGAGTTTCCAACTTCTGACCTTCCCGACGAAATCACACCGATTCTCAAACGGTTGGCAGCTCGATTCGCTGACGTCCAGTACTTCTTCACCTACCGGGTCTCCGATGGTCAAGCTTGGGCGCGCTTCACAAACGGCACCTGCACGCGCGCATTCGCCATCTTCCAGGGAGATCTGTCATGGAACAGCGGAGAGCTCACGCCCGTGGAGAAGGGTCTCGACCTGGAGTTTCCATCTGAGCAGGACGTAATGAAGGTCGCCGGGAACTGGAGTATCGATCCATCCGAGTTCGAGAAGAAGCCCGTAGATGTCACACAAGGAATTGTGGGAAAGTTGACGCCTCCTTCAACGTAGTCCGCGAGTCCCTTCGCGGTCAGGAAGCGAAGCGCTGGCTAACGCCTAGCCTGCATTTGGCGATCCCTGCATTCGCGTCAGCTAACTCCGGCTCAAATCCCGCAGATCATTTTCGAAAAAAAGCCCATCATTCCTGTATAGTTGCAGGATAAGTCGCTGATTTTGCATGCTTTTCTGCAGCACGCGAGCCTCAGGCCCGGAAATAGCCTGCAAAGCTGCAAGCTACTGCGGGGTTGATTTTTTCTGTACTTTTGTAGAAAATCTCTATGTTAGGCGTTTCCTCGCGTCTCCTGTGAAAGGAGTCAACCAAGCCACCAATGAAGATTCTAGCGTCACTTCTATTCTTGTTCACCGTGACCGGAGGGCAGGCAGCAGAGACAGTTCAGGCGGCAGCCGAGCCAATCACCACAGCGGTTCCGCTTCTTTCGCCTCAACACGTTTACAACCTACTCGTTTACGCGATTTGTGGTTCTCTTGGTGCCCTCGGACTTCTGCTCGGCCTCGACAAGGTTATCATCATGCTTTTCCGCAAAGGTGACGGCGACGCCATCCAGAAGTATTCCTCGGACAGCGTCGCCCGCATCCTTCCAATCGTTATCGAGGGCATCACAGTTATTCTCGTCGTCCTCACCATCATCATACTTGGCATCCTCCGTATTATCACCGCCGAGGGCACTTTGGGTATTCTCGGTTCGGTCGTCGGATACGTCCTCGGCAAGAGCAACCGGAAATCACCACCGCCAAAAAATGGGAACGGGAACGCCTAACCATGCGCCGCAACGGACGGCTCTGAACGTCACAGCCGCCGCGCCTCACGCCACTTTCCCACCACGCAGCGGCAGCGCCAGCCTCCGCCGTCGCTGAGCTTGGGATTGTTCACCTAAATCCACCACGTCATGGGTCTATTCGTTCATAGCCTCAAAGAGTTGCCAATCACAGCGGAAAGAAGCTACTACTTGTATCTCCTGAATGGCGGATGGGCTGGACCTTTGGAGCGCTCAATCGAGCAGAACTACCATGCCATGTCTGACATGGCGTCTCGGAACGACGCTATAGTGATTCAGGGGTGTGAGCGCTGGCACTTCCAGAACGAGGTCTTCTCTTGGCATCACCTCAATGGCGAGGAGGCCGAAACGTTACTGCCAGCAATCCTGCTCACCACAATTCATCCAAGCCGCTTCGCCAACGAGTCCGACCCATATTGGCAGACTGCCAAGCAGTCAGACCATCTTGTCCTCATCCCGCTAAAGGATCACTGCAATACTGGGGATGAAGTCGTCACTTTTATCCGCAAGGTGTTTGAAGATATTAAGTCCAAGAAGGCTTTGATTGACTTTCAGGTTGTAGGAGAGATGAGCCCCAATCGAGGCAAAGCGTTTCTCGACGGGTTAGTCCTACGTCCGACTTTCATGGGGGTGGGCTTCGACTTGAAGACTCTGCCAGAACTATTCAGAAGAAAGAAACGGTGAACAAGAACGCGACGGACGCGAACGAGGCGCTAGCGACGCCCAGCTCCACGTTCACACCGTCCCGACGCTCGGCACAGCTAGACGTCACGCATTAATTCCATGAGCAAATTTCTATCAGACCTCAAGAAGCTAAGGGCCGACTTGAGCGAATGGCTGGTCCACTTCACCAGTGGCGACAATATCGAAGGCGCACGCATTCTTTCCAAAATACTATCGGAGGGCAAACTCCGGTCATCTTACTATCCGCCAGCCGTGTGCTTCAGCGAAGCTCCACTAGCTGAGCTGAACAAGCTCTTCACGCTCTACAGGGCATATAGCAAACCCCGCTTCGCTCCGTTCGGAGTAGCTGTGCGTAAGACATGGTTGTTCAATCAAGGTGGCCGCCCGGTTATCTACGGTAAGAAGGACGAACGTGAGGAGCTTCCTGCGAGTGTGAGATTTCGACACGTAGCATACGATCCCGCAAACCACGACTTCACGTGGCTCCGGGAATGGAGAGTCGCAGGTGCGACCCTTCCACTTGACCCATCAGAGACAATAATCATCTGTCCCACTGATGCCGATGCTGCTGGCTTGGCATGGGACGTTGAGGTGGATTATGAATATGAGGGTCCCAACGAGATCAGCACCAGCGCCTGCGTAGTTCGTGATTGGTATTCTGTTACACTGGATGAGGTCAGCCGACTCAAGACGCACTCGGACGAAATACTCGTTAAGGCTCTTTCAATGCAGAAACTCCGCACTGAAGCGCAATAGCGCCTGATTAAAATGCGATTGCTCGTGGTGAGCATGGAAACGTCCGGGGCAAAGATGCCTTGTGGAAATACTTTCGAGAGAACAAGGACAAGAGTTGGAGTAACGCTCTCGGCGCGCATGATTTGCTTTGACCACTGAGCCATCTCCCTTCGCGGCTGCGCATTGACCGCTAGGCGGTACTGGACGCTCCAGCCATTCCCGCTATTCTCGCGCCATGCGCCCGCTTCGATATTCCATCAACCTCACCCTGGACGGATGCTGCGACCATCAGGCAGGGGTCATGCCAGACGAAGAGATGCATCGTCACTCGACCGAGCTCATCAGGCAGGCGGATGCTCTTCTCTTTGGCCGGGTGACGTATGAGATGATGGAGATCGCGTTTCGTCCGGCGTGGACGGGAGAGATGCCAGCTTGGATGGAACCCTTCCGCAACACCATCGACGCGGCGAAGAAATACGTCGTGTCGAGCACACTTCCCCAAGTCGATTGGAACGCGGAATTCCTGCGCGGGGATTTGGCGGAGGCCGTTCAGCAACTCAAGAACGAGCCTGGCAACGGACTATTCACCGGTGGCGTAAAACTCCCCATGGCCTTGGCAGAACTGGGATTGATCGACGAATACGAATTCATCGTGCATCCCAGGATTGCAGGCCACGGACCGTCGTTATTCGCGGGCCTATCGAAGTGTGTCGATTTGAAACTTGTGAGCCAGAAAGAGTTCGCCTCGGGCGCAGTGGCGATGCAGTATGAGCCGAGAAGGTAGGTGTAGCACATGAAACCTGCTTACGGCTGGCTCTGTGGTCGAGACTTCCGGAGCGAATGGTTCCACACGCGAGCTGGTGGTGAGATGGTCCGATTCCGTGACTACGAGAAGTTGCCTCATGACATTGTCGGACATCCCCCGGGATTCGAATGGTTCTGTCGGGAGCACGCCGCCGCCGCACGCGTGTTGTCGCATTTGGATTCTGCCGACGCCCTGATTGAACTGCAACGACAGTTTGGCAGTTTCCCCAAGAACATCGAACCATCGCTTATGCGTGCCCCTTCCTTGCGGGTGCTGGAGGTTGGGCCGCAGCGGTCACGAGTGCTGGCTGTGATTCAGCAAGCGACAGGACGCACCGCGACTGAAGCCCTGATCTCACTCCGCGCAGCCCCATTCGAGTTGGCTCGAGGATGGCCCGCCTCGTTTCAAAGCTGGCGGATAGAATTGGAATCTGCCGGAGCTCGTATCGAAATCCGATACGACTAAATTTCACGCAGTATCCTTCCCATCCTTTGTTTGGCGTGAATTGGAGAAACCGTAAATCAATACAGCAAATCGCCATGGACATCGACAAGGTTATTGAGGCTGCTAACCGCAAAGGTCTGACACTCCATGAGGACTTCATCCGCATGGTTGCAAAAACCACGGTTGACATTCGATTGGCTGGTAACGCCGGCGAGTTCCTGGGAAGCCGGTTCGGCGGCGCTCCAGTTCTCCCGCCTGATTTTAACTGGCCCAGGCATGAGGTAGGGACCTACCAGTTCCTCGGTCAGATCAATTTTTCCGAGATCGAGTCGGCGCCATCAGAACTGCCTGCCACAGGATTGCTAAGTCTATTCTTCGCAACGGATCCCAACAACGAGATTTTCTGGGGCGACCCGGGCTATGTCCTTGGCTACTACTCACCCGATACTACGGAAGCGATCGCCCACCGCGCGCCTGATGCTTCCGAGCCACCGTCCTTAAAAGTCCTCCTGCAGAAGTCCGTGAGCCTGCCAGGCTCTCCTTTTCTAAGTTTCAACTGGCCCTTTTCTGACGAAGTTGAGGACGTCTTTTTTCACGAACTTCCAGAGGAGCTGGGAAAGGCGTCTGACTACCTTCTTGGGTATCCTTCGTTCAACACGCTGGCATATGACCCCACCCCCGAGGGTGGTTGGATTTCATTGATCACGCTGCAATCTCATGACCAGCTGGGCTGGAACTGGCACGACGGTGACAAGCTGATGGTATTCATTGAGAAGGAGAAGCTTGCAGCATGTGATTTCACCAACCTCATCTGTGACGCAGGCTAGGTGCGCATCGGCTGGGCACAGGAGCAGCAGGAAACGAAAAGATTTGCCGATGGAAGTGGCTTTTCCTGTCCGATTTCCCTATCCTGTGACCTTTCCCCAGCATGACCTCACGCCGCACCTTCCTCAGAAATTCTGGTCTCGTCCTCGGTGCTGCCGCCCTGCCGGCTGCTGCCCAGACCACCAGTCCGCAGAAGACCGTCCTGCTGCATTGTGGCTGGGCGACGAAGAACATCGGTGACATCGGCCACACGCCGGGGACGCTGCGTTTTCTGGAGCAGTATCTTCCGGGGGCCAAGGTCATCCTCTGGGCGGCCAATACCAATGAAGCGGTGGATGCGATGCTGATGAAGCGATTTCCGAAGCTGGAAATCGTGAAGGGCTCGCTATCCAAGGAAGACGGTGCTGTCGCGGATGCGATCAAGCGGTCAGACTTTTTCCTGCGCGGTCCTGGCATGGGACAGCCCACCGATTTCATGAAGTATTGCGACAAGGCTGGCAAGCCCTGGGGCCTGCAGGCCCAGTCGTACTTCCCGGACATGGTCACAGGCAAGGGTGCGGAAGAGCGCATCGCCTTGCTCAACAGCGCCGCCTTCATCTACTGCCGCGATTCGAAGACACTCAAATTGCTTCAGGATACCGGTGTGAAGCCACCTGTCCTCGAGTGGGCACCCGATGGCTGCTTCGGCATCGATGTCCGTGATGAGGAGAAAGCGCTCGCCCGATTGAAAAAGCATGGATTGGAGGAAAAGAAATTCATCACCATCCAACTCCGCACCCACTCCCCCACCAGCCCCGGCGTGGATGACAAGCGCCCGCAGAAGCTGAACCCGCTGCACCCCACTCCGGAGAACATCGCCGACGACACCCGTCGCGCGAAGGTGTATCAGGACCTGATTGCCATGTGGGTGAAGGAGACCGGCTGGAAGGTGGTGATTGCTCCCGAGGTCTACAAGGAGATGGAGTACAACAAGAAGTTCATTTACGACACGCTGCCCGACGACCTCAAGAAGCACGTGGTGAACTTCGACGAGTTCTGGAACGTGGATGAGGCCTGCTCCTTCTACGCCCGCGCCCACACCGTCATCTGCCACGAGCCGCACACCCCCATCATGGCTCTGGCCATGGGCACGCCGATCATACACACCTTCTCCGAGTTCCACTCGCCCAAGTGCTGGATGTTCAAGGACATCGGTCTCGAAGAATGGGCGCCGGAATTCGACGCCACACCCGCGAGCAAGATGTTCGAGATCCTGATGGGCATCCACAAGGACTACCCCGCCGCCCAGGCGAAGGTGAAGAAAGCCATGGCCTACGTCGAGGAGAGAGCGCAGTCCCAGATGAAGGTGCTGAAGGGTGTAATCAAGGCGTGAAGCTATCCAACATCGATTGCCCACCGTCCTATGAAGCAAATGCCACAATACCCTTACTTCTGGCAGCATACCTTCTCCTGACTGCAGACGAGAAGGAGCCTGCAGAGGAGATTCCCTGGCAGTTCATTCGAACTCGTGCCGTAGTCATAGAACTCACGCATGACGCCTTCGCGACTCATCCTCCCTGCCCTCCTGCTCCTCCAAATGCAGGCGGCGGTTCATGCTGCCCCCGTCTCCTTCACCAGGGACCTCGCACCCATCCTCGCGGACAAGTGTGTGACCTGCCATGAGGAGAAGAAGGCCAAGGGCCGTTATCGCGTCGACACGTTCGAACTCGTAGGCAAGGCTGGCAGCAGTGATGAGCCCTCGCTCACTCCAGGGAAACCGGATGCCAGCACACTCTACACCCGGCTCGTCTCGCATGATGAAGATGAGCGCATGCCACAGAAGGATGATCCGCTGCCGCCGGCACAGATCGCTCTCTTTAAACAGTGGATTGAAGAAGGCGGGAAATTCGATGGGCCGGATCCCAAGACACCACTCGCGGAGTTGCTTGCCGCTTCCAAGAAAGAGGCTCCTGCCACACCGGAAAAGTACCCGCGTCCCGTCCCTGTCACAGCGCTGGTGTTCGCGCCAGATGGCCGGTCGTACTTCTCCAGCGGCTACCATGAAGTGCAGGAATGGAGTGCAAGCGACGGATCCCTGCGACGTCGCCTCGCTGGAGCGCCGGAGCGCGTGCTGGCGATTGCCGCGCAGCAGACCGGTGACCACATCGCAGCCGCAGGCGGCACGCCTGGGCGCAGTGGTGAGGTGGTGATTCTCTCCCGCGCCAGTGGCAAGGTCGTGCATCGCCTGCCCAACGCAAAGGACACGATCCTCGCGGCCGCTTTCTCCCCTGACGGCTTACTGCTCGCTGTGGGTGGAGCGGACAATCTCATCCGCGTCTTCCGCACCACGGACTGGAAGCAGGCCTGGAAGGCGGAGGCACATGCAGACTGGATTACCTTCCTCGCCTTCGCCCCGGACGGTCAGCATCTGGTGAGCACCAGCCGGGACCGCACCGCACGCATCTTCACCGCGGCCAAGGGCGAGCCAGGCATCACATTTACCAACCACAGCAGTGCCGTGACCTGCGCCGCTTGGAATGCAGAGGGCAAATTCGTCTACACCTCCTCTGCCGATGGCGAGGTGCGCCGCTGGCAGTGGGATTCCGAAGTAGATGGCGGTGGCAAGGCAAAAGACACAGTACTGAAAGGCGGGAGGCAGGAAGTCACCCGTATCGCCATGGCAGGGCCGCGCCTCCTTTCCGCCTCGGCGGACGGACGCATTCGTTCCTTCCAGGTCACCGTGAAAATCGTCCAGCCCGCCCCTGAGAAGAAGCTGGAGGCGAAGGAGAAGGGCAAGGACCAGCCCAAGGACAAAGGCAAAGACACGGATCTAGCCAAGAAAGACGAGGCGAAGAGAAAGAAGGAAGAGGAGGCCAGGAAGAAGCAGCAGCCCAAGGAGGTCACGGAGATCGATACCAAGGAGCTGGCCACCTTCGGCCATCGCGTGGACGCCCTGGCGGTCGACGGCACCTCCTCACAGGCGGTCTTCGCCGGACAGGAGGGGAAACTGCGCCTCATTCAGCTCCCGGACAACAAGGTCCTGTTGGAGCGGACTGCCGCGCCAGGGTGGTAGGAGATTTGCTCTTCTTGATTTTGAATGTGGTTTGCCGTTTGAAGTTTGAGGACGGCTCCCTACAATGTTGTGCCCGCACTCCGCGTGGCCCGACGCCCGACTGACTCCCACCACCGTATCTCTTCCCATGCCGAAACTCATCAAGATGCCCAAGCTCAGTGACACCATGACCGAGGGGACCCTCGTGAAGTGGCACATCAAGGAAGGTGACGCGGTGGACATGGGCAAGATCATCGCGGACGTGGAGACGGACAAGGCGACGATGGAGATGCAGTCCTTCGAAACGGGCACCATTGCGAAGCTCGTGGTGAAGGAAGGCGGCAAGGTCGCCCTCGGCGCCCCCATGGCCGTGGTGCTTGCCGCTGGTGAAGCAGCCCCGGCAGACCTCGATGCATTCATCGCCGCGAACAGCGAGGCTGCTCCGGCCAAGACCGAGGCTCCGGCAGCGAAGTCCGCCGAGACGACTGCCGCTCCGGCCAAGAAGGGCGCCTTTGCAGGAACCCTTCCCCCCACCGGCCCCGCTCCCAAGAAGCGCGCCGCAGCCGCCGCCAATGGCGTGCGTGTGAAGGCATCTCCCCTCGCCCGCAAGGTCGCTGAAGAACGTGGAGTGGACCTCACCAAGCTCCAAGGCACGGGCCCTGGCGGACGCATTGTCCGGGCCGATGTGGAAAGTGCACCCGTAGGTGGCACGGCAT
This sequence comes from Roseimicrobium gellanilyticum, assembly GCF_003315205.1. Taxonomy (NCBI): domain Bacteria; kingdom Pseudomonadati; phylum Verrucomicrobiota; class Verrucomicrobiia; order Verrucomicrobiales; family Verrucomicrobiaceae; genus Roseimicrobium; species Roseimicrobium gellanilyticum. The sequence continues at coordinate 1,059,121 of NZ_QNRR01000002.1, forward strand.
CTGGTGGCAGCGCTCCCGCAAAGGCAGTCCCCTCGATTCGTCCCGTTGCCGGTCCTGATGATCAACGCATCCCGCTCACCGGCATGCGCAACATCATCGCTGAACGCCTCCTCGCGTCGAAGACCCAAATCCCGCATTTTTACCTCCAGATCGAGGTGGATGCTGCTCCTCTCATGGCTTTCCGCAAGCACATCAATGATGCAGCAGAGAAGACCGGCGGCGTGAAATTCACCGTCAACGACTTCATTCTGAAGGCCGTCATCCGCAGCGCGGTGGCGGTCCCGGCCGTGAATGCCTCCTTCGACGGAGATGCCATCGTCCAGTTCAAGCATGTGAACCTCAGCGTGGCCATCGCCATTCCTGAAGGCCTGGTCACCCCGGTCATTCGCGAGGCAGAAACGAAGACTCTCCAGGAAATCAGCGCCGCGGTGAAGGACCTTGCCACCCGTGCGAAGAACAAGAAGCTGAGCCCGGATGAGTTCCAAGGCGGCACGCTGACCGTGAGCAACCTCGGCTCCTACGGCATCGACCAGTTCTCCGCCATCATCAACCCTCCCCAAGCCATGATTCTCAGCGTGGGAAGCATTCGCAATGTACCCGTAGTGAACGACAAAGGCGCCATCGTGGCCGGTCAGCGCATGTGGCTCGGTCTCAGCGGCGACCACCGCGTGGTGGATGGTGCAGTCGGCGCCACTTTTCTCCAGGAAATGCGCAAGCTGGTGGAGAATCCGGCATTGATGGTGGTGTAGTCCACCAGCCATCACAAACACGGAGTCATCGTCTCAACAGCTGGCCCTCAAGTGGGAGGCCAGCTAATGCGCTGCATACGGTGAGTTTAGGCATACTCTTGCAGGACAGGCCAACGATTCTTCGTAAACAAAAAAATAGCAGTGTCGAATTGCCAACATCAACGAGGTGGGGAATATACCTTATATGGTGTCTCCAAGATCCCTCTCTCGTGCCCTGTTTCTACTTAGCGCAATGACCGCAGTCTTTTGCTCTGGTTGCAAAGAGCATGAAAAACTGGCGGCACAGACGAAGGAAATCCAAGAGAGAGTCGAGGAGCTAAAGGCTCAGCGCGAGGAAATTTCCAGTACAGTCGAAAAGGTAAAGCTTCCCCCGGCAGCTCGAAAAGGCCCGAAAGCACTTCAAGGCACCATCACCGTACAGCAGAGTGATGTCGCTGCCTTGGAGGCCCGCAAGCAGGCCCTTGAGGATGAAGTCTCCGTGCTTCAGAAAGACTTTGCCGACTACCGGGCAAAGAATCGCTAGTCACACACCCTTCCCCATTCTCCCACTCACCACTCTCCCTTCTCATGGACTTTAAAATCTGGGCCTTGGTGGCCGTCACTGTGTTCATCGGTGGCTTTGCGAGTTTCACCGGATATTTCTCAAAATTGGATTCGGCTCAGCACGCCTATGCTGAGGCAAAGGCCGAGCTTGAAGAGCTTGAGAAAGAGCTCGGTGAGGGGGATGAATCTGAAGCGCCGGGGGAATCGGATGCCGACAAACTCAAGCAACTGGTTGCCGTGTATGAGGGCCTCGAAGCCAAGAAAAGAGCCCTCTCTGATGAAATCGCAGAACTCGAAGGACGGAAAACCTCCGGCCTGAAAGTTTTTCGTGATGTCGTGGATGATGCGCGTGCAGGATCCGTAGGGATGCCTTCGGCAGATGTCCCCTACCGCAATGGCCAGATCCTTAAGGAAGTTCGCATCCAAAAGGTGACCGACACAGAACTCACCCTCGCCCATAGCGAAGGTGTAGCCAAACTGCGTGCAGACGAACTTCCACCCGATCTCAAGGATCGATTCCGCCTGGGGATGGAGCCGTACATTAGCATGGCCAAGATTGAAGCGTTGAACCCTGCACCGGCAACAGCTGCCAAGTCCGCTCCAAATTCAAAAGCTACGACAGCAAGCACCTATCCATCGGTTTCGGCGGTCGAGGCGATTCAACAGTCCATTGCAGCCAACGAAGAAAAGATCACATCGACGCGGGCTATCTGGGTTACGTGGGCCAATCGTGTGACATCCCTGAGGTTTCAGGCCTCCAATGCGAAAGCCGCAGGCCGCCCCACTTACACTCTCAACCAGCAAGCAGCCGAGGCTGAAAAGCAGGCGCATGACTTGGATCAGCAGCTTACGCAGTTGCGTGCCGAGGACGAAAGGCTGCGTCGGAAGCTGACCCAAGCAAGGAAAGACGCCGTTCAGGCTAGGTCGTCCGGTTCACAGCGCTGAGCACCGCCTTGATGGAAGCGAGCTCGATATTCGTATCGACGCCCGCCCCCCAGCACATCTTGCCATCGGCGCGCTTCACCTGAATGAAGGAAAGCGCGCTCGCCTCGCTGCCGGATCCCAGCGACTGTTCGCGGTAGTTCGCCACCTCAAAGGTGGGTACACCATGTGACACCATCGCTTGCACGAAGGCGGCGATGGGACCATTCCCCTCCCCGGTCACCTGGATTTCCCTGCCGTTCTCATACAGGCTGGCGCGACAGCGGAAGACTCCAGTGGTGCCGTCTGCATGGAAATGCTTCAGCTCATAGGGCTGGTTGCGCTCGATATATTCCTTCCAGAACATCGCCTTCAGTTCAGCAGCGCTGACTTCCCGGCCGAGGGCATCCACCGCGTCATTGGCAATGGGGCCAAACTCACGCTGCAATTCCTTCGGAAGCTCGATGCCAAACTCGCTCTCCAGCAGGTAGGCCACACCGCCCTTGCCGCTCTGGCTGTTCACACGAATGACCTCGCGGTACTCCCGGCCGATGTCCTGGGGATCAATGGTCAGGTAGGGCACATCCCATGCCCCCTGATGTCCCTCATAGGCTGCCAGCCCCTTCTTGATCGCATCCTGATGGGAGCCGCTGAAGGCGGTAAAGACCAGCTCGCCAGAGTAGGGATGCCGCGGCGGTACGGTCATGCCGGTGCAGCGCTCATACACTTCCCGCAGGGCATTCAGGTCGGAGAAGTCCAGCTTTGGATCGATACCGTGCATGTACAGGTTCATCGCCACCTGGACGACATCCAGATTACCGGTGCGCTCCCCATTTCCAAAGAGAGTCCCCTCCACGCGGTCGGCGCCGGCCAGCATGCCCATCTCGGTGGCAGCGGTACCCGTGCCGCGATCGTTGTGTGTATGCAGGCTGATGATCAAGCTCTCGCGGTTCTTGATGTTGCGGCACATCCATTCGATCTGATCCGCGTACACATTGGGCCCGGCAACCTCAACCGTGTCCGGCAAGTTCAGAATCATCTTTCTCTCCGGGGTGGGTTGCCAGACATCCATCACCGCCTCGCTCACCTCCTTGGCGAACTCAACTTCCGTGGCGCTGAAACTTTCCGGGGAGTACTGCAGCATCACCTTGGTGCCGCTGTCTTCCAGCCGCTTAATGCGATCCTTGATCCACTGCGCCCCACGTACGGCCACCTTCACGATATCCGCCTTCTCCATGCCGAAAACGTAGCGACGCTGCGCGGGAGACGTGGAATTGTACAAGTGGATGATCACGCTCCTGGCACCCATCAGCGACTGGACTGTCTTCTCGATCAGGTCTTCGCGAGCCTGTACCAGGCACTGGATGGTTACGTCATCTGGGATGCGGCCATCCTCGATCAGGCGGCGATTGAAAGAGAACTCCGTGTTCGAAGCCGAGGGGAAACCCACTTCGATTTCCTTGAATCCGCACTTCACCAGTGCTTCGAACATCTCCAGCTTTTGGGAGACGTTCATGGGCACGGCCAGCGCCTGATTGCCATCACGGAGATCCACACTGCACCAGATGGGGGCCTGCGTGAGCACACGCGCGGGCCATTGACGGTTGGGCAAATCAATCGACGGGAACGGACGGTATTTCTGGATGGGTGAAAAGGACATTGAATGATGATGGCAGAAGGGTGAGCAAGGAGTTGAAGCGGCCCTTTGTCAAAGGCATCTCAGCTTCAGGAAGCATCGGGCGGTTCGTGCCGCCCCCAACGGGCTGGAGGGAAAATTATCGGGTCGCCACCCCGAGAAGGAGGAGGCTGAGCCCAAGCAGCGCGTTGAAAGCTGAAATCATTCGGCGGGAAACTAACCAAGGCTGGCGGGATGTCCAGAAGGAAATTTTCCAGAGCGTGCGCCGTGGCTGCCCGACTGGGGAATTACCTTTGCTCGAGGGGATGCTAATTGCGTACCGCCGGCTTCCTCGCCGCAATCTGGCGACGCACCTCCTGCACCTCGCGAACCCGGGCATCTTTGTTTCGGGCAAGCTCTTCGACGTAGGAATCCAAGGCACCGAGGTAGATATCGTACAACACCGCGTCCGCCTTGTCCCTGGCGACAAGATATTTTGCCACCTCGGCACGATACGTGGATCGCAGTTTGAGCAGGGGCTCGGGAGTGCCCGGCGCATCAGCGTCAGGCGGTGGAGTGCCTGCCTTTGTCCTTGCCGACTCTTCATCGAGCAATGCCACGTGGGAGCTGTTGCCCTGTTTTTCGGCAGTCTTCCGCGCTGCCGCGAGTGCACGCACATAGCCGGCATTTAGCGTCGCCATTGCTGTGGTGAATGGCTTCTGCGCATCGGACTCGCGCCGTGACTGGAACCCCGACTCGAGTTTCAGGAGCCGTGCATCAGCTTGAATCGTTGCCGGAAATGGCGCCGGGGAGCTTCCGGCATCAATGTAGTTTTCAGAAGCAGGGGGAATGGATGAAGCAGCTTGGCTCACCTGCGCCACAGGCTGGCCCGCAGCTCCGGTATCTGGCGCACGGAGTCTCACCGCTCTGCCCTCGAAGACTGTGAGCTGCCACATCTGTATCACATAGGAATCACTGGGCACGAAGAGCGAGGCCATGGCCTTCCCATCAATTTCAGGATGCGATTCCCCTGCCCTGCCCAGCGGTCCAAAACGTCCCCTCCAATTCAGAAGCTCTCTTCCACTGATCGCATCTCGAATCACCAGCCGATCTTCGCCCTCGCCACCTCTTCTCCGTACTACGCGGATGATGGCGTGCACCACGGACGCATTGCGCGGCCAGCTTGCTCCCTCCTTTTCATTGAGGATGCGACTTGTGGGATCATTGAGGATGAGCGGCAATATCCGTCCTGTCGCCAGCGGAAGATCCACATGAATGCGGCCATTGCCGCTGCTGCGCTCAGCACGAAACTCAATCTCATAGTCCCGGCATTCGAATGACACGGGAGCCACCAACTTCCCGGACCGACCATCACTCCTGTACATGAGAGCTGACCCCACGCGCGCCCACTCGTTTTTGTCTACTCCGGGAGGGGTGGACACGCGATCGCGGACGGGATCTGTCAACGCAAGCAGGTCCAGTCTTTGAAGTGGAGGCAGGGTGGGAAGAATGGAAGGCCCATCGGCTGACGCTTCTGATTTTGATCCGGTCGCGACTGATACCGACGATGACGCCGTCCCTGAAGAAGTCGAGACAGCATCCGTCTTCGCCAGGTTCGCGGAAGAAGCCGCGGTTGCTGCAGATGGGCCTGAGTGCCTGGAAGTCAGGAATGCTGCAGAACCTCCGAGCAAAAGCAGCGCGAGCAATCCCGCGACCACAGGCACTCCGGACCTCTTCTTCGGAACGGGCACCACATGGTAAGACGATTGCGGAGTCGGTATGGGAACTACACGTGGAACGGGCGGCGTGGGATGCGGGGCTGTGGGCTTCGCAATGGTCGGGACCCTGCCTGTCATGGTGGATGGGTGGCCTGCCATGGTTGGCACACGCCCCGTCATAGTCGGAACTCTTCCCGTCATGGTAGGAACCCGCCCCGTCATGGCACTCGCATGACCGTTGCCCACGACCACACGACCTGTCTGCATGATGACGCGAGGCCGCGGAGGCGCCATCCATGTGGTGAGGATGTGCTGCATGTCCACTTTGAGTTGCTCCACGCTTTGGTAGCGCTCTACGCGGTCATTCTCCATTGCCTTTTGCAGCACTACATCCAGACGTGTGTCCACCTGGACGAGCCGCGAGGCCAGCTTGTACGCGCCGCGAGGGAGGTGGCCAGTCAGCATCTGGTAAAACATCACGCCCAGCGAGTAGATATCCACCCGGTGATCCAGATCGGCGCATTCCTCGTACTGCTCAGGCGCGGCATAGTCCGGGGTACCCATCCCCAATCCGGCCTGGGTCACGAAGGTGGTATGCGCGTCGCAGCGTTTCGCCAGACCAAAGTCCGCCACCTTCGGACGCGAGTCCATCGTGAGAAAAATGTTCGCCGGCTTGATGTCGCGATGCACGAGCCCGTGCTCATGAGCCGCCTGCACGCCCTCACAAATCGGGATCAACATCTGCAGGGCGGAGGCCAGGGTCAATTGCCCATGACGCATGGCCTGGCTGAGATCTCCTCCCTCCACCAGCTCCATGCTGATGAACAGGAAGTCCTCACCGGCATCACCGCAATCATACACCTGCACCACGTTTGGGTGGATGAGCGTCGCCATGGAATAGGCCTCACGACGGAACCGATCCTCGAAGTGGTAGTCGTCTTCGGTACGCCTGCGCTGCAGGATTTTGATGGCCACGGGCCTTTTGAGGGGCATCTGCAAACCCTGGTACACGGCTCCCATGCCCCCCTGTCCGAGGAAGTTTTCCACGATGTATTCACCCTCTGGGAGAAGCTGGGACAGCTCCTCTGGAAGCGGGAGTTCCATGGCGACGCCCTTTTGCGGTACAGTCGAATGCCGCGACTCCGACAACGAAGTTGCCCCTCCAGTCAAACGCTGGGACTCCATGGGATTCATGGCACAGTGGGGGCAACCGCAGGCTAGCCCCATTGATTTCGTTGTCCATGAATTGTTTTGGGATTCCCTCAATTAACACCACGAATACCCCTAAGTATTAAATTTAGCATGGCCCGAAAGTTGCTACGGCTCATCGACCCAAGCTGGCTCGCAGCCAGCGGCAACATACACCGCGAAGGATTACCATTATGGTGTATCAGGAACGGATAACTTATTGCCTCCGCCGCGGACGGCAAATCTCCTCTGCCCTCCCTTCACTCTTCCTCGCTGGGAGCTGCCTCATCCTGGATGACGTCATCCGGCGTCCACAGCTTCTGATCCGGCCCGGCTGAGCGTACCTCAAGCGTATCGCTACTCACAGGATGGAAGTGGAATGGAGTGCCCCATCGATCGAGCAGTCGCCCTTGCGGGTCGATGAACGGATGATCCGGTGGAAACACGGCGAGCCGATTTCCCTTCGCTCCTGTCAATTGCGCGACAATCTCGTCGTTCTCGCCGCCCTGCGGATTCGTGCCATGATTCATCTTGCGATAGGCATCCAGCAGGACATCGACGATCTCTAGATCACGTTCAACCGTAGAGCCCGGTGCATTCAGCTCGCGTGCAGATTCTGCCAGCTCAGGAAGCACGAGTGCACCGGTATTGTCGGGCAAGACCACTCTCGCTGTGCCCGCATCCGCAGCTGCCTGGGCTCTGATTGAAATGTTGGAAGGTGTCTTTGCGGAAAGGGATGGCATCACCGTGCCTGCCTGCGCCCCAGCAGGAGGCACGGTGCGCCTTGCTCCACTTACCCAATAGAGTCCGGCGGTCACCACCAGCAGCGTGCAGGAGAGGACCCACACACTGCTGGGAATCCCACCGTCGCCCTTGAAACGCGTGGAAGATTGCTGATGGCTCATACCGTGACGTATCCCAGATTCGCACTGCCACCGAAGGGATCGCTGAAGCGGCCCAGGTTGGGGAAGATGGTGCTCAGGTTTCCCTGACTCACCCCCAGCCAACGCGCGGCCACAGAGGCATATTGATCCACTGCCGTGGTGGGAATCCAGCGGCCGCGATTGCTGGAGCCTGCATCCAGGTCCTGACCGAGCTTCAGACTAGGGAAGGTCCCGTACACCTGACCTCCATGCACGGGACCACCCAACACGATCTGATGCCCACCCCAGCCATGGTCAGAACCCGCCGTGGCAGCATCCTGCCCATTGGGTGTGAGCGTACGGGTGAAGTCGGAATGCGTGACCGTCAGCACGTTGTCATTCACGCCGAGGGCAATGAGTGTGTCGCTGAAGGCCTTGAGGCCACCGCTCAGTTCGCCCAGCAGATTCACCTGCGCATCGAGCTGATCCTGGTGCGTGTCGAATCCACCAATGCTGGCGAAGAAGATCTGGCGGCGGTTACCGAGGCTGTTTCTGCCGGCGATGAGCTTCGCAATCGTCTTGAGCTGATCGCCCAGATTCGTCTGGGCGCTGGTGAAAATCGTGTCGAAGTCCACCCCACTCGCGGCCGCCTCCGTGAAGGCTGCGCCGATGAGTCCTTCGTTCGCTTGCGCCCGCTTCACCACATGAGCGTGATCATCCTCCAGCAGATGCTGATACGTGTAGTTCGTGATGTCATTGAAGGCCTTGAGGCGCTTGCCCTGCAGGTTGGTCTTGTAGCTTCCATCGGCATTGAGCGCCGCGCCGTAGGGGCCATTGGCATTGCTGTAGCCGGAGAGTGGGATGGCTCCGTCTGAAGTGAGCGCATACTGGATCTCCTGCTCACCAAGCTGCAGGCTGTTGATACCCGCAAGACTCACCGAGAGAGATACCTGCCCTTCGGCATAGCTTTGGGAGGCGAGCAGGTCTGCCACTCTCCCGCCCCAGCCGCTCGTGAGGGGCTGGTCCGGGACCGAACTCTGCCACTGCACCTGCTGATCCGAGTGCGAGAAAAGCTGCGGCGGCAGAGGCACAGAGCCCGCATTGAACTGGGCTCTCGTGGTGGGATACACCAGCGTACCCACGTTTGCCACGAAGGCGAGCTCGCCCGCATTGAACAGGCTCGCAATGCCTAGTGCGGCCGGATGCACGCCATAGTCCCCACTCGGTGTGGTAAGCGGGATGGATGCCGGATTGCCGGACACGTACGCAGAGTCGGTGCTGTCGAGAATCTTCAGCACCCCACGGCCGCTCTTGTAGTCGGCATATCCGGGATGATTCTTCTGCGGAATGAGCAGGTTGTTGGAGTCATTGCCCCCGAAGAGGAAGAGCACCACGAGCGCCTTGTAGTCCGGCAGCGGACCCGCTTGCGCGAGCGCGGAGTTCACCAGGCGCAGATGCGCGAGGGTATTCACCACGCCTGTGATGCCAAGCGCGGAGCACGCGGACTGGCGCAGGAACCGGCGGCGTGACGTGAGCAATTCTTTGTCGTTCTTTTTCATCTGAGGAAGAAGGTGAGGTGTTCGTATTCGACTGGCACTGCCGGGACTATTTTTGGTGGATGTATTCAGGAGAGCTCACGAGCAAGTAGAGGAGCTCCTTCACGCGGGCCTGCGTGGTGGTGGCAGCGGCAAGCGACGCCACCGAAGTGATGAGGATGCTTCGCGGATTCGGCGTGGCAGCTGTGGCATAGCGTTGCTTGAAGTTGCCGGCCGTCAGCACGAGATCCAACTGGTCCAGAACCGTGGTGCTCGCCTGAGTCACCGTTTTACCCGCGGTGATCTCCGCATCGTACAACTGCTCAAACGGCGTGCGCACCAGGGCGATGTTGTCCTCGGGTCCGTTCGTGGTGCCGTAGTAGATGTCCACGCTCTGACCGTTGTCCACATTCGTGAGCTGGTAGTGGTAGTTGATCGCCTGGATGACAGTCGTCTCCGTGCTGAGTTCCAACTCCGGCGCCACCAGTCCCGCAGCACCAATCTGGCCGCCGGGATTGAAGTCTGGCAGGAACCAGTTGAACACGCTCGGTGCGCTCTGCGGTGTCTGAGCCAGTCTCGTATCCGTGTTCGGATAGCGATAGAGCGTGGCGCCCGCCGGGAAGTTGTCGAGTTGCGCGGCGGGATAACCGAAGGTGGACAGCGCACTCAGCGGAAGCTGGGACTGGCCACCCAAGGCGCGGATGAGTTGCACGTAGCGGACGATGGGCTCCTTCTGCTTGCCGTAGCCGATATTGTCGATCACATCGGGACTGCGAGCTTCATAGTCCAGCAGGATGGCGCGCACCACAGCCTTCAGGTTGCCACGCACGCCGGAGCCGTTGTTCTCAAACTTCTGCGCGACACGATGGATATATCCTGCGCTGGGGTTTGAGGTGACAAGACGCTGAATCAGAAGGCGGCTGATGAACGGCGCGACATTGGGATGATTGAAGATGATGTCGAGCGCCGCGGTCAGATCCTGCTGGCCATTGAGTCCCGAGGCGATGTTGCTGCCCAGCACCGTCTTCGCGCCTGTGTCGTGGTAAGCGGCGAAGTTCTTGAGCGGATTTGTCCAGGAAGCCTGAAAGTAGGCCGGTCCCTGCCCTTGAAGGAAGTTGGTATTGTCCTCCACAGGATACCCCTGGTTCTTCGCACCGTGCCGTTTGCTGAAACTCCAACCGGTGAAGACACGCGCAAGGTTTGTGATGTCGTTGTTGTTGTAGGTCTGAATGGGGAGGCCATCAGCACCCAGCTTCAGCGTGCCATCAGGATGGCGATGCACCAGACCGATGGAGAAGAGCTGGAGAATCTCGCGAGCGTAGTTCTCATCCGGGCTCACCAGCACATTCCCCTGGCCATCGAGAATCGCCTTCTGATTCTGCAGGTGGCTCAGGTACTTGCCCATGACCGGGCTCTTGCTCACGTCCTCCAGCAATGTCCGGAAGTTTCCATCCGCACGGGTGGCGAGCAGATCGTAATAGTTTGCCAGGCCATAGTGCCGGGTGCGCAGTGTCGCGAGCTGATCCGAGGTGACAAAGACCTCGCTCAAGGCAAAGGCCACGCGCTGGCGCAGCTGATCGTGCGCGCTCGTGGCAATCGTCCACCAGCCACGACGCCGGTTGTGATGGCGCGGCTCGTTGTTGTTGGTGAAGTTGATGGGATCTTCACCACGCAGGTCCCACTCATGAGCGTCCGCTGCCTGGGTGTAGTCCAGCAGCCTTGTTTGATCGAGGGCGAACTGCGCATTGATCCACGCGGAGTACGCGGCGATGCGGTCACCCGCGTAGGTGGTGTTGATCTCATCCACCAGCGCCTGTATCTCCTGCTGCGTGGGGCCAAAGGAGGCCTGCGTGAGGAAGCGGGCGACATCGCGCGTGAGAGCATCGCCCGTGAGGGTCGCAAGCGTCGGCGGCGCAGGAGGTGGCGTAAACGTGCCGGAGCCGGTCTGCCTCGAGAGGATGCCTGCAATCTCACCGGCGGGATAGGTACCGGTGCCGATATTCAGATACACCCACTTGCCTCCGACTTGATACAGGGAGTCCACAATGTCCTGCCCCGTCAGAGCTCCTACCGGAACGATGTTCCAAGGCTCATTGCTCACCTGACCGATGGGCAACGTGGGGCGCAGTTCCGGTCCCACACCCGCAGTGACACCGTAGCGGATGTACGCGTTCGTTTGATTCGAGGTGAGGCCGCTGAAGTGGAGATTCACCCGCGCCGCATTCTTCGGGCCATTGAGATAGATGGTGACAATCCCGGAAGCGTACGTCTGTGCCGTGCCCTGTTTGCTCAGAAGGCCTACAAAGAGGGACTCATTCGCAGGAATCGGTGACGCGTCGCTCACGTTCACGGTACCGCTATTCCCCGAGCCCACGGCATAGCGTGGATTGGCCGTCACGGTGAGCGTGACAGTCTCCGGATATTCATTCACTGTATCCAGCACCGGCTCGATCACGACATCCGCCGATGTGGCTTCGAAAGGAATGGTGATCGAGCCCGTAAGCACCGTGCCCGCATTGTTCGTTGTGGTGTAGTCAGCACCACTCTGCCCTGGCGCCGCCGCACGACCGGACAGTGCATATGTGACCGTCACCGGTACTGTGCCACCCGTCCTGGAGATGGTGAAACGGGCAGCCGTGCCCTCCTTCTCATACGCTTCCGTGACGGAAGGCACCACAATAATGGTGCCGCCACTGTCGAAGGTGTTCGGATTCGTACCGTAGGCATACTCATTGAGATTGCTGATGCCATCGCCATCAGGATCGAGAGCCGCATCAGAGGCATCATTGGGATTCAGCCCCAACGATGTCTCCCAGGCATCCGGCAGACCATCTTCATCAAGGTCCAGCGATCCTGAGACAATCAGGTAACCCACACTCTCCGAGGCATGCGTGACGTCGGCATTGACCGAGGCTTCCTCTTGAGCGCGCACATCCACGTTGGAGACGCTGGCATTGCGCTGGCGCAGCACCACGGGGTCGGAGTCATTCCGCGTCTGCACATCGGCAATCACGAAGGGATCCGCGAGCTTGCGGGTGAAGTTCAGCGCGCGGAAGGTCTGGGTGACATTCACCGCAGAGGCGCCAGCCTCGAACACGTGCTGATTGGAAACGATGCGGCCACTCCCCTTCTGCACCGCCACGAAGTGCACCGTTTCACCCGCGTGCGTTTGGTTGGCCGCCTGTTCTTCTTCGAGCTGCACTGAGAATCCAGTCGCAGTGATATTGCTGAGACGCGAGGCCACCGCACTCGCTTCATTCGTAGTCGCCACCTGCGAAAGCACCACAGGCGCCGCAGGGAATGCCTCGGAGAATGTCTTGTTCGCCGCGGTATTCGTCACGCCCGTGCTGCGGCCAAACTCCCACAGCAGACCGCCGATGCGATAGGTCCCCTGCTCCGCCACGATGTAGTGCACCGTTTCCTCGCCATGGGTGCCATCGAGGTAGTCCCATTCCTCCAGCTGCCATTCGAATCCCAGGCTGGTCACGTTGCGCACACGCACATGCACGGGGTCACCATTCTTCTGAGTCACCGGACCAAACACCACCACGGGATTGGTGTAGGATTGAGGGAAAGTTTCACTGTGCCAGGTGCTTCCATTGGTCTGGGACTCTGTGATGTCGCCCAACGCCAGCTTGGCACGTAGTTCACCGACGCTCTCGCTGAGCACGAGATAGCCCACATCTTCTGCCACATGATTCACCTCCGTGCCGGCTGACTGTTCCTCCTGCAGGAAGATCTCCACTCCGGTCGCGGTAAGATTGCGCTGACGGAGAGTGAAGGGATCTGCACCGTTGACGGTCTGCCCTTGGGCAAAGAAGGAAGGCTGGCGATGCGTGCCCGTGAACGCGATGGCGCTCCACGCCTGCGTGACGTTCGCTCCGGTACGCGCTGCCACAAAGCTCGCTCCATCAATAGTGCCAGAGCCAGGAGCAACGGCAATCCATCCAATGGACTCACCCGAAAGCGTCGTGGTATCGGACTCCTGCGAAATCAGCTTGAGATTGAAATTGGTCGTCGTCGCCAGACTCACACGCGCGGATACCGCCTTCGCATTTGTCACACTCTCCACCTGGGCCAGCACGACTGGAGCGGCTGCGAATCCCGAGGCGAAAGTCACCGTCTGTCCTGTGCGTGTGATGCCCGGGGAGCGCCCGGCATGCCAGGTCACTCCACCGATGGCATGCACACCCGGCTCCAGGGCGAGATACGGAAATGTCTCCGAACCATGCGCGCCATCGAGATAGTCCCACTCGTCGAGCTGATACTCGAAGCTTGTAGCGGTCACGTTGCGCACACGTGTGGTGAGCGCCTGTGAGTCTCCGTGTGAGGGAGTGCCCAGCACCACCACCGGTGGCGCGGCAAAGGGAGTGGCAAAGTTTACCGTGCGCCACGTGGTGGCATTTGGCTGATTGTTCGTCAGCACGCCGGTTTCATATTTCGGAGCGGCCGATGCGGAGAACGCCAGCACCGACGAGAGGACGCCAATAGTGACGAGGGCAGCGACACGCCGCCTGAGCTTGAGCTGTATCATGAGAGGAAGGGTGAGTTCCGGGGCCGCAGACACTGCGGAAGGACCGTCCGGCCCGGTGGTTCGTGAGGACAGGCCCGCATGAGGTGGCTCGCGGGCAAAGCCTCCGAAGCGTCCGGTAGGCATTCCAGTCAGTGTCCCTCCATCACTCCTGGTTGGGACACGCTCCGCTCCCCATGGTCAGGGTCGAATTCGGAGACAGGCCGAGATTCTTACGCACGCAATGTACACTGGCAAGATATGAATTTGAAATTTTCGTCTTTGAATCCACATTCAGCAATCCAATTGCATTCGCCCGAGCCATCTAAGGGAGGAATGCTCCGCGCGTTGTAAAGGCATGCGCATACGCCTGCTGCTCTCTGGATGTCTCTTTCTTCTCGTGGCGTGTGATGCCCCCTCGGGCAAGCGGGCACATGGCCCCTCCTCCCCTGCGCCTGCACCCCTTTCCGAAACGCAGCTCCGCACCATGGCGGATTCCATCGATGTCGCTGTCGAAGACATCTATGCAAAGCTGATCGCCATCCTGCCACCGGAAGCGACGGACGAGGCATTCCTCAGACGTGCCCATGTGAGCATCACCGGCCAGCTTCCTTCGTCACAGGAGGCCTCCCAGTTCCTCGGGGATGTCACTCCCAACAAGCGCGACCTGTTGATCGATCGACTTGTGGAATCACCACAGGCCGCGGATCACCTGTTCCAGAATTTCGCCGGCATGCTGCGCCTGCGGGATGAAGCCCTCGGCGCATCCCAGAGGCCCTTCCATGACTGGATGCGGGACTCCCTGCGCAAGAACATGCCCTACGATGAAATGGTCCACCGCATGCTCACAGCGACCGGCACGCTGGCGGCAGACCCCGCTGTAGGCTGGCTGCTCGCCGCGGAGGGGCGCCCGGTACCGGCTGCGGTCGACACCTGCCACGTGTGGCTCGGCTACGACCTTCAGTGCGCCATGTGCCATGACCATCCTTTTGCAGACTCCACCCAAAAGGAGCTCTACCAGATCACGGCCTACTTCGCCGGGCTGCGCACCGTGCAGAAAACTCCCGACGGCAAAGAACACGAGTTCCATGGCGATGGTCCATCTTTCGCATCCGCAGTGCCCGCGATCACAGAAGGACGACTCGTCCGCCTACGACTGCCCAGTGACTACAAGTACCGCGACGGCAATCCCATGGAGCCCGTGAAGCCAGTACTACCGCGCTTGGGTGGCGGGGGCTCTTCCAAAACCTGGGAACCTGCCAGCCCTTATGCACCCCTGAAGAGAACCTCGGAATACCCCGTGCCAAAGGACTTCCAGGAATCGCTCGCTCACTGGGTCACGGTGGAGAATGCCGATCGATTCTCTCACATGATCGCAGGACGCCTATGGGTGGGCATGCTGGGTGAGGGAGAGTCCTTCCCACTCCATGCAACCGATCTGCGGGAGCCACTGGATACGCCAAGACTGGAGGATCTGGTGTCGCTTATGGACATCGGCTACTCCGGCACCCGGCGTTGGCAATGCCTCGCCGGCCCCACCCGACGGATGAGGTCCGTAGGTACCCGGGGCGACTCACTGGAGAAGGAGCAGCTCACTCATCCGGTGATGCTGGCGCTCGCTACAGTCATGAGAAATGTCTCTTACGATCTGCGCGAGTTTCAAAGAGTGATCTGGCGGACACGCGTCGCGCAGCGGCAGGCCATGGATCCCTTTGACTTCGGTGCCATCGGAAGGACAAAGCCCACCGCTCTGGCCGACACCTCAGCATCTCCCTATCTGCGCCGCATGAGTGCCGACCAGCTTTGGGATGCGCTGATTTCGCTGGCTGGAGAGAACACCACTGAGAAGAAGAGCAGCGAGATGCCTCTCATCCTTCCGGACGGTCACCCTCTGCGTGAACTCGGTCGCAGTACCCACGGATGGAGTGATGACTCGCACGCGTCCATCGGTCCCGCAGTAGCACGCTGGATGATGCACAGCCCACTCGTGGTGGCAGCAGCATCGCCCGGCAGCAGAGTCATGAAGGAGATGAACCGCGCCAGTGACCCCGATGCGCGCATCCGGCAGGCATTCCTTGCCATCCTCTCGCGGAATCCCACTACTCGGGAATTGGAGCGCGCGAGGGAACTCTACGGCAGCACGGAGATGGATACCCCCTCTGTCGATAGCATGTTGGTTTGGACGCTCATCAACACGTCCGAGTTCCTTTTCCTCCATTAATCGACCGGGCACACGGCTGGGGCAAGTCCGCAAAAGAGCGCAGAGAACACAAGGGAATAGAAACGGGGCAAGCGGTCCCGGCGACACGAGGCGAGCCCCCCGCGAAGGCACTGGCTACCCGTGCCCACCTTCTGCGTTCTTTTGCCGCCATTCCTCTTTGGGCAGCACTTTCCCCCGAAGGTCGTCTCCATCCCGGTGACAGGTGTTTTGCAAAGCTCTAGTTGACAGGCTGGAATAAATTCATACGTATGTATGAAACGAACGTATGACTCCCGGCCAGCCCATTCCCCTACCCGTCGCCGCGGCCTCCGCCCGGGCCGCCCACTCCACCAAGGAGGCGCTCATGGATGCAGCCGAGACGTTGCTGGCCCAGCATGGCGTGGCCGGAGCCTCCGCACGGGACATCACCCGGGAAGCCGGCGCTAACCTTGGCGCGATCAATTACCACTTCGGCTCAAAGGATAATCTGGTGCTCGAGGTCTTCGCCCGTCGCATGCGCCCCATGAACCGGGAGCGCATCGCCCAGCTCGACGCCCTGGAGAAGACCTCCGGTCCCGGAGGCCCCAAGTTGGAACAGATCGTCGAAGTGTTGGTACGTCCCGTGGTAGAAGCGCGGGAATCCCAAGGCAAAGAGTTCGAGGTGATGCAACTCATCTGTCGCGGCTTCCAAGAAGCGAATCCGCAGGTGAAATCCTTCCTGGAACAGGAGTTCGCCGAGATCGCCCAGCGCTTTGAGGAAGCCGTCCGCAAAGCAGTGCCCGGTCTCGCTCCTGAGGAAGTGTACTGGCGCATGAAGTTCCTCGGCGGGGCGATGAACCACGGTCTCGACGTGTGGTCGCGCTTCGACGACATGCCACATCCCAATCCCAAGGTCCAGCCTGCCCGCCTGGACCGCGAAGCCTTCATCAAACGGCTCGTGGCATTTGTATCAGCCGGCATGGCTGCCGCGCTGCCTGCGCAGGCCTGACCGCCGGGAAATTTCCCTCCGGTGTCTATTTTGCTGCTGCCCGTTCGTCCACTTTAAAACCCCCACCTTATGACCTCCCCCAAACGTGCTCTCAACCTCCCCCAAGATACCGCAGGCCGTCTCCTGCGCTCATGGCAGCCGTTGCTTCTCCTGCCGATGCTTGCCCTGTCGCTAACGGGCTGCGGAAAGAAACCTGCCGGACCGCCTGCCGGCATGGGCATGATGGGTGGCCCGATGGAAGTCGGAGTACTGACGCTTGCTGCCACGCCGATCACGCTCACACAGGATCTGCCCGGACGCACCTCCGCCTTCCGCGTGGCGGAAGTCCGTGCTCGCGTCAATGGCATCGTGCTGAAGCGCCTCTTCAACGAGGGCAGCGACGTGAAGGAAGGGGATGTGCTCTATGAGATCGATCCCGCTCCCTACCAGGCTGAGCTGGATCGTGCCATTGGCGCCCTGGCCCGCTCCGAAGCGAATGCGGAAGCAGCGCGCATCAAGGAGGAACGCTACAAGCACCTCGTCTCCACCAAGGCCATCAGCCAGCAGGAGCTCGACGATGCCACCGCGTCGTTGCATGCTTTCGAGGCGGACATCATCTCCGGCAAGGCGGCGGTGCAGGCGGCGAAGATCAACCTTGGATACACCAAGGTGACCTCACCGGTGAGTGGTCGCGTGGGCATCTCCCAGGTGACGGAGGGCGCGTATGTGCAGGCCGGCACAGCCACCCTGCTCGTAACGGTGCAGCAGCTGGATCCCATGTATGTGGACGTCACCCAGTCCAGCAATGATCTCATGCGTCTGAAGAAGGCGCTGGCTGCCGGTGAACTCAGCAATGAAAAACAAGCCCACGCTAAAGTGGAGCTGTTGCTCGATGACGGCGAGGTGCACAAGCAACAGGGCACGCTGCAATTCTCCGACATCTCGGTGAATCCCAGCACGAGCTCAGTGACGGTGCGCGCCATCTTCCCCAACCCGAAGGCTGAACTGCTGCCCGGCATGTTTGTGCGCGCCCGTCTGGTGGAGGGTCGCAAGACCGACGCTCTACTGGTGCCGCAGTTCGCGGTTTCGCGAAACTCCAAGGGTGAAGCCACGGCCTTCGTCGTGGGTGCCGAAGACAAGGCGGAAATCCGCGTGCTCGCCGCAGACCGCACGGTGGGAAATCAGTGGCTCATCACGAGCGGCCTGAAGTCCGGCGACCGCGTCATCATGAACAACCTCCAGAAGTTGCGTCCCGGCGCTCCCGTGAAGAGCGTGCCCTACGCACCGCCTGGAGCTCCAGCTCCCGCTGCCAAGCCGAACACCGGAGCGAACACGGCCTCGCGCTGATCTGATTCCGCGAGTTCCCGTTTCGCCACAGTCCCCCCAAAGCAGACAAAAAACCCCACCCCCGTCTTCGTCCTGCATGTCCCGCTTCTTTATTGATCGTCCCATCTTCGCGTGGGTTATCGCGATCGTGATCATGATCGGTGGCACCATTGCCATGCTGAACCTGCCCATCACGCAGTATCCCAGCATCGCGCCGCCCACCATTGCCATCACGGCCACCTATCCTGGTGCTTCCGCCAAGACGGTGGAGGACACCGTCACCCAGGTCATCGAGCAAAAGCTCAACGGCATCGACCACCTGCGCTACATCGAGTCCTCCAGTGACTCGAACGGCGGCGCGACCATCACGGTGACCTTCGACGGAGGCACAAACCCGGACACGGCGCAGGTACAGGTGCAAAACAAACTGCAGCTCGCCATGCCGCTCCTTCCGCAGGAAGTGCAGCGCCAGGGCGTGAGCGTGACCAAGTCTGTGCGCAACTTCCTCCTGGTCGTCAGCCTCGTGTCCGAAGATGGCAAGATGAACAACGCCGACCTGGGCGACTATCTCATCAGCACCCTGCTGGATCCGGTGAGCCAGATCACGGGCGTGGGTGAGATTCAGAGCTTCAGCACGCAGTACGCCATGCGCATCTGGGTGGATCCGGACAAGCTCACAGAATACGGCCTCACCTCGTCTGACGTGACGGCTTCCATCCGTGAACAGAATGTGCAGGTCTCCTCCGGCGCGGTGGGTGGACTTCCCGCAGCACCAGGCCAATTGATGACAGCGCCCATCGTGGCTCAGGGTCGTCTGCAAACGACTGAGCAGTTTGGCAACATCCTGCTGCGTGTGAACCCCGACGGCTCGCGTGTGTTCCTGCGCGACGTGGCCCGCATCGAGCTGGGCAGCGAGAACTACAACAACCTTGCCCGCTTCAATCGCCAGCCTGCCGCAGGCATGGCGCTCAAGCCAGCCGTGGGCGCGAACGCCCTGGAAACCGTGGAAGCGGTGAAGAAGAAAGTCACCGAACTCTCCGCCTTCTTCCCTCCCGGCGTGAAGGTCATCTATCCCTACGACACCACGCCCTTCGTGCGTCACTCCATCCGTGAGGTGGTGAAGACGCTCATCGAAGCGGTGATCCTCGTGTTCCTGGTAATGTACCTCTTCCTGCAGAACTGGCGCGCCACCCTCATCCCCACGCTGGCCGTGCCAGTGGTGCTCCTGGGTACCTTCGGTGTACTCGCAGTGGCGGGATACACCATCAACACACTCACCCTCTTCGGCCTTGTGCTGGCCATTGGTCTCCTCGTGGACGATGCCATCGTGGTGGTTGAGAACGTGGAGCGTGTGATGGAGGAGGAAGGTCTCGCTCCACGCGAGGCCACCATCAAATCCATGGGGCAGATTTCCGGCGCGCTGGTGGGCATTGGCTTGGTGCTCTCCGCGGCCTTCGTACCCATGGCCTTCTTTGGGAACTCGACTGGCGTGATTTACCGCCAGTTCGCCATCACGCTGGTTTCCGCTGTGTCACTCTCGGTGCTGGTGGCTTTGATCTTCACTCCGGCCCTGTGCGCCACGATGCTGAAGCCGGTCAAGCATGGCGCCACGCACAAGCAGCGCGGCTTCTTTGGCTGGTTCAACCGCACCTTCAACCGCACGGCGGACAAGTACGCCACCAGTGTGGGCTACATCCTGAAGCGCCGCGCCCTGCCGCTCATCGCGTATGCCGGCATCGCAGTTGGTGTATTCTTCCTCTTCAAGCATCTGCCCACCGGCTTCCTTCCAGATGAAGATACTGGCTTCCTCTTCACCACGGCTCAGCTTCCTCCCGGTTCGACCCGTGAGCAGTCCGTGGCCCTGCTGGAGCGCATGGAAAATCACCTCTTTGAAAAGCATGGCGACTCACTCATGGGCGTTTTCGGCATCGCAGGATTCAGCTTCTTCGGCTCCGGCCAAAACCAGGTGCTCACCTTCTGTCCGCTGAAGGACTGGAAGGAACGAACAGGGCCCGGTCAGAGTGTGAAAGCAATCCAAGGGGAGACCATGGGCACCTTCATGCAATTCAAGGAAGCGCTCGCCTTTGCCTTCGCCCCGCCTGCCGTGCTCGAGCTTGGCAACGTGAATGGCTTTGACCTTCGTCTGGTGGACAACGCGGGCCTCGGTCACGAGGCGCTGATGAATGCACGCATGCAATTGATCGGCATGGCGGCGCAAAATCCCAAGCTGGTGGGCGTTCGTCCCAACGGCTTGAGCGACACGCCGCAGATGAAGCTGGACGTCGACAACGAAAAGGCCAGCGCGCTGGGCATCTCCCTCGCGGCAATCAATGCGGAACTCGCCAACGTGTGGGGCTCCTCCTATGTGAATGATTTCATCGACAAGGGTCGTGTGAAGAAGGTCTTCATCCAGGGTGATGCCAGCTCACGCATGTCGCCGGATGACATCGGCAAATGGTACGTGCGCAACAACAAGGGTGAGATGGTTCCCTTCACGGCCTTCGCCAGTGTGAGCTGGATGCTCGACTCCCCCAAGCGTGAGCGTTTCAATGGCGCCCCCTCCGTGGCCATCAGTGGTGAACCCGCACCGGGCAACAGTTCCGGTGAGGCCATGCGGATCATGGAGGACCTCGCCAAGCAGCTGCCTCCCGGCATCGGCTACGCCTGGGCTGGCCTGTCCTACGAAGAGCAGCTCTCCGGTGCGAACTCCGGCGTGCTGTACATCCTCTCGCTGCTCATGGTGTTCCTGTGCCTTGCGGCGTTGTATGAAAGCTGGTCCATCCCGCTCTCCGTGATGATGGACATGCCACTGGGCGCGCTGGGCGTGCTTGCCGCAACCTCGTTGCGCGGCCTGCCGAATGACATCTACTTCCAGATTGGTTTCATCACCATCATCGGTCTCTCTGCGAAGAACGCGATTCTCGTGATCGAGTTCGCCAAGGAAGCCTATGACGAGGGAGCGACACTCATCGATGCCGCCATGCATGCCGTGCGGCAACGTTTGCGCCCCATCTTGATGACCTCGATTGCCTTCTGCCTTGGCGTGCTGCCCCTCGCCACCAGCACTGGCGCCGGCGCGGGCAGCCAGAATGCCATCGGCACAGGTGTCGTGGGTGGCACCATCACCACGACCATCCTCGGCTTGTTCTTCGTGCCGCTCTACTTCGTGACCGTGATGGCCCTCTTCAAGGTGAAACGCTCCACGCTGAAAAGCCGCGCGAGTGGTCAGACCAAGCAGCCGGAAGGTGAAGCGACGATGGTGCCAGCCGGAGCGTGATGATGAGTGGTCCGCACACGCCGTGGTGCGGGTCTGGGGGAAGCAGCGAGCTTCCCCCAACATCACTTCAAGTTACAGCACTTGCACAAAGCAATCCGCGGTGACCGCACATGGAGAGTGCGGACCATCATCACGGAACCTTCACCAGCGCCACAGTCGTGTTGTCCTGCTTGGGATGTTCCGCGCAACGTACGGCGAAGACGAGGGCGTCCACGAGCTTGCCGGCAGGCGAGGTCTTTCCAAAGGTGAGCATCTCCTCGATTTGATCCATGTCGAGTGTGAGCAGGCCATCGCTGGCGACGACGATGATATCACCGCTCTCGATGGGATAGGGCTCCATGCGCGCATCCACCAGCGTGAGAGGAAGGCCCATGCAGGCAGATTGCAAGACGTGGCGATCCGGATGGTGCGCCGCCTCTTCCTCGGTCATCTCGCCTTTCTTCACGCGCTCATCGAGCAACGGGGCGAGCGAGTGGTCCGCATTGAGACGGATGAGCTTGTCCTTGCGGAAGAGATAAAGCAGCGAGTCACCCACGCTGACCCAGTGCAGGTGCGACTGCGTCACCACGATGCCCACGAACGTGCTGCCCATCGGCGCCTTGTCGCAGTTCAGACGGTTGGAAATCACTCGCAGGCTTTCATTCGCGGACTCCAGGGAGACACGCATGCGCCACGGCACGCTGAGCGTGCTGCGCTTGTAGGCCTTTACGAATTCGCTCACCAGCTGGTAGCTGGCAACGTTTCCGCCGATGTGCGCTCCAAGGCCGTCACCGAGGGCGACGAGCAGCTTGGTGACAGGTTTCTCCTTCTTGTCCGAGGCGTCGGCAAAGGCGTAGTAGTCCTCCTGCTTTTCACGATAGCCCACATACTGTCGACCCGCGAAATCGCGTTCAACGTGGAAAGGGCCGGCAGTATCTGCGGGGACGGGCGATGGTGGTGGTGTGGGTGCCGCGATGTCGTTCACTTAGTTACTCCGCGCTAAACTTGTAGATGCAGGTGTGCTGGTAGGTATCGCCCGGCCGCAGAACGGTGGAGGGGAATTCGGGACGATTGGGGCTGTCTGGGAAGTGCTGGGTTTCGAAGCAGAAACCAGTGCGGAAGTCGTAGGTGTGGCCATTTTTGCACCCCGTGAGCTTCTTTTGATGATTTCCGGTGTAAAACTGTACACCAGGTTCGGTCGTAAGCACCTCCAACACGCGTCCAGATGCAGGATCTTTTGCTCTTGCGGCAGTTTTCAGCCCCGAACCGCCATTCAACACATAGTTATGGTCATATCCCTGCCCATAGCGAATGGCGGTATTCGACGAACCAATGCGCGCGCCAATGCGCTGGGGTGACCGGAAATCAAGCGGCGTGCCTTCCACGGAAGCAATCTGTCCGGTGGGGATGAGTCCTGAGTCGGTCGGAGTGAAGGAGTCCGCGTTGATGCTCACCACATGATTGGTGATGGTACCACTCCCCTCGCCTGCGAGATTGAAGTAGCTGTGATTCGTGAGATTCACCACGGTGGGAGCGTCAGTGGAGGCAGCGTATTCAATCTCCAGAGCATTCTCGTTGGTCAGGACATAGGTGACCTTGCAGTCGAGCTTGCCGGGATAACCCTCTTCCATATCCCGGCTGGTATAGGTCATCTCCACGCCCGCGCCATTGGCCCGGGAGATCTCGCGGGACTTCCACACCTTCTTGTCAAAACCCACCTTGCCCCCGTGCAAGTGATTGGGGCCGTTATTTACGGCCAGGGTGTATTCCTTCCCATCAAGGGTGAATTTACCTTTACCTATGCGATTGGCATAACGACCGGTGATGCAGCCGAAGTGCGGGCTGCGCGCCTCGTAGTCTTGGAGATTGTCGAAGCCGAGGACGACATCGGCGAATTTGCCATCACGATCCGGCGCGTTCAGGCTCACGATGACGCCGCCATAGTCCATGATGCGCGCCTCCATGCCCCTGCTGTTGCGCAGAGTATAGAGGGTGACTTTTTCACCGCTTTTCGTTGTTCCCCAAGTTTGACTGTTCACGCTCGTGCCTGCCTGACCTACCGACTGGCAGGAACTCAAGCCGAGCGTGGCAACCACGGCAAAGGAAAACAACAGAGCGTGCTTCATATTGTGCAATTTAGGGCGCATCATTGCAAGTCGGTCAGGCGGCGTCAATACCTACAGTGTCGCGGTGAAAAGACGTCGACTCCCGGCACGAAAGTTCATTGAATATCAATGCGTATTCGCCAGACGATCGATCCGCAATCTCTCCCGCTCATGAAGCATTGCTTACTTATTGCCAGCGCCACCGCCCTCATCACGACCGCAAGCCTGCCTCTCTCGCTTGCAGCGCAAGCTGCTCCTGCCGCGCCTGCACCCGCACCAGCGCCCGAGAAAAAGGCAGATGCGCCGAAGCCAGCTGAAAACAAACCCACAGCGACTCCTGCCCCCACGCCCGCCACTCCCAAACCTGAAGAGAAAAAGGCAGACCCGGCCAAGCCCGCCGAGAAAAAGCCGGAACCGCCCAAACCTGCTCCCGCACCTGCCACTGCGGAAAAGAAACCGGACGCTCCCAAGCCAGCCCCCACGCCCGCTCCCGCTGAGAAGAAACCGGAGCCACCCAAGCCGCAGCCCATCTTCAAGGACAAGAACCTTGAGGCTGCCGTGCGGAAGCAGGTCTTCGCCAAACGCGAGAACAACGAACCCATCGTGGCCGCCGATGTGGAGAGCGTTTCCTTTGTGCAAGGCAAGGGCATGAAGATCAGCGACCTCAGCGGTCTCGAGCACTGCAAGGCTCTCGCGCAACTCGAACTCCCCAACAACGAGATCAAGGATCTCTCCGCCATCAAGAACCTGGAGCGTCTTCAGTTCGTGGACCTGCAGAACAACCAGATCAGCGACATCACCCCCATCGGCACTCTCAAAGCCCTGCAGTTCCTGGAGCTCACCAACAACAAGGTCGTGGACGTCACGCCACTGGGGAACATTCCGGCGCTGACCTCGGTGTATCTCACCAACAATCAGGTGAAGGATGCCAGCGCGCTCTTCAAGCTGCCCAAGCTTTCATCCCTGTATCTGGAGGGCAATCAGCTCACCAGCATCAACGGCATTGGCACGTGCAAGTGGCTCGGCATGCTGAATCTGAAGAACAATCAGGTCGTGGACCTCGCTCCGCTGGAGCCTCTGATGGAACTGCGCTGGCTCTTCATCGACGGCAACAAAGTCACCGACCTTGCTCCGCTGCACCGCATGCTGAAGAAGGACATGGATGGTCCGCGCGAATTCGCACCGTACCTCAATCTCTACCTCGGCGGCAACCCTCTTTCCGATCCCTCCAAGGCACTGATGGAAGAATTCAAGAAGATGGGCCTGCGGGTGCATGACACGGTGGCGAAGTAGGTCGTCGCAGCTTCTTGGGGAACATGACGGACGAGAGTCTGGCGCTGGAAATCAGTGAGCGTTTTGAAAAAACGGGAAATCCGTCTCACTGGATCAAAATTTTTTCCAAGCTAAGCACATCCATTCAGCGGGAATTGCTGACTGGGGCAGACCTTGCACCAGCCGAGATCCCCTTGTTTGGCGGCGCCTGGAGGGAAGCGCAGAGGAAAGCCGGGGCCGTTCTCAAAGAGCGCGTCCATCTTCTGGTCACCACGCGCCGCGTCCAGTGGAGCATCGGCCGAGCCCGGTGGCTATTCCCACCAGAGAGCGTCATGCACATTGAGGACGCATCTACAGCCAACCGGCACTTTGCCTCCCGGGGCTACTTTGGACTCCGGAGGTTCACCTTGGAACTCGACGATTGCACCAAAGTCGAACTCCCTTCGAAAGGAGGCGGAGCGGCAACCTCCGTGTGGATGGCCCTGGCCCTGCTCTCCATTCGCCGTCGCGAAGCCGCCAAGCCTTAAATATCAGGTCAAGAGAGTCTGGTCCTTGTCACGAGGCAATTTGTGCTTATGTAGTGCGACTGTTCCCTTCATGAAATCCCCCCAGCTCGCAGCCAAAGCACCCTTCGCCCAACTACTGACAGTCCGGTTTCTGACATTGGCAGTCGCTTCGGCACTTGGCCTGACGCTCGCTTCGTGCGCCTCCAAGCCCAAGCCGCCAGTGCCCCAGCAGCCGCAGGCGTTCAGGATGTATGAGTGGAACGCCGAGGAAGCGGCCAAAGCCACCGGCCCGGCCTCCGTGGTGATCTACCTGGATAAACAGAAGGCGCATTTCTTCAAGGGTCGCCAACAGGTGGGCTGGACGTATGTGGCCTCCGGCACCGCCTCTCATCCTACGCCAAGCGGCAACTTCAAGGTCATGGAGAAGACGCCGGACAAGATCTCCAACCTCTACGGCAAGCTGCTCGACTTCGACGGCAACGTCGTGGACGGCGACTTCAACATCACCAAGGAGACACTGCCGGAAGGCTACCGCTTCTCCCCTGCCCGCATGCCACTCTACATGCGCCTCACCAGTGACGGCGTGGGCATGCACGTGGGTCCGATTCCCAAGCCTGGCCGCGCCGCTTCACACGGGTGCATCCGCCTGCCACGCCCCATGGCCGAGAAATTCTTTGCCAATGTCTCCGTGGGTACTCCGGTGACCATTCACGCCACCAGCCCGGCTGACGGCGTCGCTGTGCCGCCCGCTGGACCAGCGAAGAAGAAGGGCCTCTTCGGCGGATCGTAGGATTCACCTGGGCCCCTCATAAAACAGCTCTTCACACCAGAGCCTGTACCGTTGGAAGACGGCGGCAAATGAAGGAAATTGCTCCATGAAGTGCACGGGCGCGTACAGGAACTGCATCCACTTCGGTCGCGGCACGGGCGCAATGATGTCCAACTCGAGTATTTCAAATTGCTCCCCCTGGATGGATCCCCGGCGAGGGGCCGGGCCGGAGCCGACAGTGTTGGTCGCGCTGCTGTACCGCTCACTCTCATGCCACGCCTCGACGGGTGGGCAGCTCGCCACGTAGAGCAAAACACCAGCAGTCACCCAAAACCCTAGATGTAGTCTCCCACTGGGGGATTTGCTCATGGGCGGAGTATGATCAAATGAACCATGTCAGGCAATGCCTAAGAGCAAAAGCCTTCCCGCGCTCTCATGGCAGCTCTGCTGCTTTGCGATTTCTCCCAAGGCAGCAGAACAGAGCCACACGGACTACGCCGCCACGGCTTGCGCGTAAAGGCGGATCGCCGCGACACGCACCGTGCGATTGACCCCGGAATCCGTGGGCACCTCGGCCTCTTCTCCTGGCCTTTTGCCGATGAGGGCCTTCGCCATTTCGGAGAGGTAGGACAGGATGTGTTTGTCCGGATCGCCGTCCCAGGCACCCAGGATGGTGTAGGTCTGCTTCGCTCCCGTGGCGACATCCTCGATGTCCACGATGGTACCGATGCCAACGCTCTCCGTACTGCAGCCAATGAAATCCGTGCCACGAGCATTGCGCAGCTCGCGCTCATACTTGGACTGCAGACGCAGAAGAACTGCCTGCTGCTGACGGGCAGACTTGTACTCGAAGTTTTCGCGAAGGTCGCCGTACTCACGAGCAATCTGGATGTCCTTCTTGTTTTGCGGGATCTTGTTTTTGACCAGGTCCTCAAGGTCCACCTTGCGTTTCTCCATGCTCTCCCACGAGACCACGAGCGCGGACTCCTGGCGGCTGGTATTGCTCTCCATCAGCTCCTGGGTTTCCGGGCGAGCCTTGATGAGGCGGCCCATGAGGGAGCGGCGGGTGAGATCGTCAAACACCTGGGATGAGAGAATGCGCTTCGTGAAGAGCCTCAGTTCGTCGTCATCGGCGTCCTTCACCATCTCGCCGAGAAGGCCGGGGTCTTCCGCGAAGGCATCATAGAGACGTCCCACACGCTTCGGTCCGCCAGCAGCATTGTCATCCTCAATGGCGCTGATGATCGCGTTGCCAAGATCAATGTCGAAGACACTCTCGGACTTGCCCTTTCGCTCCTTGCACATCCAGATGAGAAGGTCGGTGCTGAGCTGGCGGTTGCGCACGGAGCGCTTCAGGAATTCCGCGAGCTGATCCAGTTCATCATTCGCATCGAGCACAGCGGCGATTTCCGCGACGGCGCGACCACCGGTCTTGGTCAGGTGATTGAGTGACTCCTGCACCCAGGCGCGCTCCGGGAAGGCAACGGGGAAGGCACGGTAAAAGCGGCTCAGCAACGCCGCAGGCAGACCCGAGCTGGCCTCAGCCAGTGTCGGGCGCGCTTCGCGCAGGAGTTCCTCTGCTTTGAAGGAGCTCTCAGGAAGCGGCACCTTGGCCACGTCCGCCAGTTCATCGCGGGCAAGGAGAAGTTGCAGGGCCTCCTTCGGATGCAATCTCCATGCCTTGCGCACGGTGTTGCTTACCTCGTCAAAGGCAGGCACCAGCTCCGTGGATTTGTCAGAGAAAAGGTCCAGGTCTTTCTGGATGCGTGCCAGGGCATTGAGCTTGGCCCTCATGTCGCGGGCTTTGGCCAGGTCATCGATCATCGCCTGTGCATTGCTCACACCGCCGGTCTCACGACGCGCCAGCATCTCTGTCCGCTTGGCGGGCACCACGATGTGGCGACGGTCCTTCAGCGCTTTCTTCGCGGCGGTCCACCACCCCTTGTATTCAGCAGCGGAAATGACACGGGGGGAGAGCAAGGCTTCCAGCGCATCGAGGGACATGGTGTTGCCGTGGCTCTTCAGGGAGAGTTCCACGAGCTCGGCAGGATTGTCCTTTGCCAGTGCCTTCAGGCCATCGAGATCACTCACGCGGCGTGCGAGCAGATGACCTTCCGGAAGCAGATCCAGCGAACCGATGGCGAAGGCGAGCTTGAGTGGGTGGCCCTTCTTGTCTTCGAAGTCCACGACGACGCGATCTCCGAGAAGGTCCCACTCCGCGATGCGCCCGGCACCCCAACTCTTGTGCACCACACAGGCTCCTACCGTGAGCTTGCTGAGTTTTTCCGCGTCGGGGCGGGAGAGCTTGCCTGCTTGAACCAGTTTTTCGGCCTCGGGATGCATCATGGGATACTGAGCATAGGAAGCAGGACACCCGGCGCAAAGGAAATGTCATGTCGCTCCGCGCACGTGAAGCGGATGTTTCAGGCAGAGAGATTTCCACCGGAAGAATGTGGTTTTCTGGCTTGCCAATGCATGGCGACTTTGGCTAACTGGAATGGAATTTCATGAAAAACCGAATTATCCTCCTCCTCGCCGGTGCTCTTCTCGTGGGCACGTACGCTTTTGGTGACATTCAGGCCTCCCCTGGCAGCAAGTGGGATTGGAGCCGCAAGCTCTCCCGCTCCCTCGCCAATGTCGCCTACGGCTGGGCTGAGTATCCCATCCAGTGGCAGAAGGTCGACAAGGAAGACGGCACCAATGCCGCTTTCACCTCCGGCATTGTGCAGGGCACGCATCGCAGCGTGGTGCGCCTTGGCTACGGCATTTATGAGTTCGCCACCTTCCCCTTCCCGACTTACAAGGGTGGCTACCGTCCGCCTTACCGCACGAAGGAGCGCTTCGACACCTGGTACGGCTATCAGGAATTCCCACCGCAAGTGGGCTTCACCTCTCAGGCCGGCTACAGCCGCAACCAGAGCTGGTAAGTCCTCCGAGAGGCGACTTCTGTATTTCAGAATGCCCGGCAGCAATGCCGGGCTTTTTTGTGCCCCGTTCTCACCTCGAAGCATTTCGAAATTAGTTGCAGCGGAATCCCCTCTGGGTGGTCTAAGCGGGGATGAACTCGACCATAACCGTGCGGGTCCTTTTGACCCTCTCGCTGGTGGCGAACATCGCGCTCGGCTGGATGCTGTGGCAACAGAGGCAGCACCCGGAACAAACGAAACCAACCGGCGAATACACGATTTCGGTTTCCCCCACGAAGGCCCAAACAACACCGGCTCAACCCTTACCGGCCTCCGTGGTGGATTCCGCCATCCAGCGTGCTCCTCGCATCGAACCGCCTCTGCCTCCTCCCACTCGTGGAGGTATGGCAACCACCAAGAGCGAGGCCCTGCTCTTCTCCAATCCGGAGGTAAAGCCAGTGGATCCCAGCAAGTTGCCTGCCTATCTGCGTTTGGAGACGCCTGAACGAAAGGCCTATGGACCTCCCCCACCCCCGAATCCACATGCAGTGCCACCATGGGAATTGCGCCTGCCTCATCGCGAAGATCAAATGCAACGCGGGCTGTATTCCACCCCTTTGAAACTCGACAAATAGTTAAGATGCGTTTCACTCCGGGCGCACGAATCCACGCGCCCGATGCTCTCCCTGCTCAAGATTCAGAATCTCGCCCTCGTCGAAGATCTTTCCTGGGAACTTGGCCCCGGCCTCGTCGGGGTGACAGGAGAGACGGGCGCAGGGAAATCGATCATCGTGGGCGCGTTGAAGCTCATTCTTGGTGAGCGCGCGGACCGCGGCCTCATCCGCACTGGAGCGGAAACCTGCTCCGTAGAGGCCATGTTCGATCTGAAAAAGACCGACACGGTGGACGCCATCCTCGCCGAGAATGGGCTGGATCCGCTGGATGGCGAATCGCTCATCATCAGGCGCGTCATCGGAGCCAGCAGCAACAAGCAATTCGTCAATGGCTCCCCAGTCGTCTCCCAGATGCTGAAGAAACTGGGTGAGCATCTGGTGGACCTGCATGGCCCGCACGACCACCAGACCTTGAATTCTCAGGAGCGCCAGCTTGAGATGCTCGATGCCTACGCGAGTGCCGATGATTTCGCGGCGAAATATGCAGCCGCTTATACCACCTGGCGGGAAGCGGTGCAGGAGTACGACAGCCTGGCCACCAGCGAGCGAGCCTCCGAGCAGGAAATCGACATGCTGCGCCACCAGATCAAGGACATCGAAGGCGCAGGCCTGAAGGAGGGCGAGGAGGAGGAAATCGAAAGTCGTCACCGCATCGCAGCCAATGGAGCTCGCTTGGTGGAGCTGTGCAATGGCGTGGCCGACCGCCTCAGCGAAGGCGGGAGCAGCATCCTGAGCGGCCTGCGTGACGTCGCCCGCATGGTGCATGAGCTGGAGAAGATCGATCCCAAGCTCGCCGAAAGCCTCGGAGGCTTCCAGTCCGCGCAGATCGAGTTGCAGGAAATGGAAATCACCATGCGCGACTACGTGGAGGACATCGAGATCGAGCCTGCCGAGTTGGAACGCATGGAGGAACGCATGCATGTATTCCAGACCTTGAAGAGGAAGTACGGTGGCAGCATCCAGGCGGTGCTGGAGTTCAAGGAGCAGGCCAAAACCAAACTCGACCGGCTGGAAAACCGGGGCGACGCTCTGGAAAAGCTGAAGCAGGCTGTCGACCGCGCCCGCATCGAGGTGGACAAGCTGGGCCGTGAACTCTCCGCCAAACGCAAGGCCGCCGCGCCGAAGTTGGCCAAGGACATCAGCGGTCATTTGGCGGACTTGGGATTCAAGAAGGCCGTTTTTGAAGTACCCCTGACCGCGAACAAAGAACCTGAACGCGATGGTCTGGAGTCGGTCGATTTCCAGTTTGCCCCGAATCCAGGCGAGCCTCTCAAGCCCCTGCGTTTAACCGCTTCCAGCGGAGAAATGTCACGTGTCCTCCTAGCTGTGAAGAGCGCACTGGCCAAGCAAGATGGCATCCCCCTGATGGTCTTCGACGAAATCGATGCCAATGTAGGCGGGAACATCGCCGAGGCCGTGGGCCGCAAGATGGAGACCCTTGCCACCCGGCACCAAATCATCGCCATCACCCACATGCCCCAACTCGCGTCTCTGGCTCAGAGTCACTTTGTCGTGGTAAAGGAATTTGATGAAAAGAGGACGCGTTCCCTTCTCCGTGAAGTGAAAGCAGATGAGCGTGTGGACGAATTGGCGCGCATGCTCGGCGGCAAAAGCGAGAGCGCCCGGAAGCACGCGGAGAGTCTGTTGGCGGGCGCAAGCCGCGCCTCCTGACTTTAGGTTCTTCTATGGCTGGGGAGAGGGTGGCGGACGGTACTTCACGCACGTCGGGCTCCCATAAAAGAAATAGGCCGCAAACGTCGGATCTCCGAAATACGGTCCTGGTCTATAGGCTTGGGCTCGTATGTCCCTGACGATCTCGGCAAGCGGTATGGAAGGGTCGCTTTGGATACGTTTGTAGAACTGAACCGATGCGTCTCTGGCAGATTCATGCCCCACCGTCCAAATTGGAGCAATAACAGCACCTGCATTGGTACTGATGAAGGCTGAAGGAAAACCTCCGATGCCTCCCAAAACCTCGCTAGATCCTGCGGCCTGGCACGCATTGATAAATACGAGGCGGCAACGCTCCTTCCCCGCAAGATATGCCTGAACAGCCCCATTGGCTCTCACATAACTAGGATCGAAGTAACCGTCATTCAGCTGCAACCGATGTTCTTTCTGCTCCGTCTGACCGTGGCAAATAAAATGCAAGATGCCTGCAGAGCCATTTGCCAGCTTCTTTTCGAGCGTCGCACGAGTGGCAGGTTTAATTTCTTCGCTGCCCTTCGACTTCAGGACCTCGTTAGCCTCCTCTCTAGCGAATTTGCCAGATCCGTCACCAAAGGGACCTACCACAACAAAGGACTTCTCAAGTTCCAATTGCCCCGCGGGATTGCCGAAATTTTTGCGGACATCCGTAGTCCAGCGACCGACCACGGCCTGCACTCCGAGAGGTTCCAGCCACTTCGATGAGTCTTCCGGGTCGGGTAAATACACCATTTCCCAAGGAAAAACAGGTTCTTCGGAAGTTATGAAGATGGACCTGAGTTTTTTCTTTTCCACTAAGTCTGCAACAACGTTCCGGAAGATCTCAGGTGAAAGCGAGTAACAGTCAATGCCAAGCTGCTTGAGCGCCGCCAGACGCTTCTCCGGGGTAACATTCTCCCGGCTGTTCAAAATTCCCGCCACATGGTTATCGACAAACTCCTTCGCATCATCTTGCCACCCAGTGGTCCACGTAGCTTCCTTGGAGGCTGGGTTGCAATGCGGCGAGGCCACTACAAATTTGTAGGCGCCCGGCCCAGTTCTGATGATTTCAAGAAACAGGTCCGCCTCGACTCCACGGACATTTACTTTCGGACCTTCCGAACTGGTCTTGGCCGGGGCTGGTGAGGGTGTTGCTGGCGCATCGTCTCTGGCCATGGGATTCCCCGCGCTATCCCACTGTCGACGAACACTTCCAACCTTGAAGCCAGCCTCATTGTAAAAGATGACCTGAAGAAAAGGAGGATCCCATAGTTGTTCCTTCGGTGGCGCAATCACCTCGACCTCGACCTCAAACTGCGCCACCGTAGATTTCGCCTCGCTGGGCCAAAGAGTAATCTTCTCCTCCAACGTGCCTTTGCGCAATTTGAAATGGGGCGAGGACACCAGTACGGCTTTCAAGTCAACACTGTCCACCTGGCGCTTCAAAGAAACAATCACCGGAGTGACATCTTCTTTTGCGGACGAAATCTCAGTATCCAAATAGGCCTGCACCTGCAAGTTCGCGCCAGTTTTCAACTGCCGATCCGGTAAGACCTCCAGATGAGGAGTCCGTTCCAATTCATTTTGTACTGGTGCAGACAGGATGGTTTCGACCTCCACGTTCTTCGTCTCTGTCATTACCACCATGCGCTGGACCTCGCTCTTTTGCGCGAGCGTCATTTGCTTGCTGGCAAATATTTTTGTATCGATCGCCGTGGGGTTGTCTGGATCCAGCTTTTCAGCCAAGGCAGCGCAAAGGTAAGCCCGTTCAAAGTCAGCATTCGGATTGAGTGGGCTGGATTTGATCGCCGCCCTTCCATAAAGGGACCCAAGCCTGGCCATGGCATGCGAACGAAATTTAGCGTCAGCACCGGATGCGTCTGCGAGCGTCAGGTAACATCTCGCTGCCATTTGAACGTCAGGCTTGCCCTGCTCTGTCCCCTTTTCCCACACTTCGCCCAGCCCCAGATTCGCCTCGGCTAATCCTGCTGCTGTGCTTTTTTTGAACCACCCGGCGGCCTCACCGACATTTTTTTTCGTTCCATCACCGTAGAGATAGATAGCCCCCATCCTGTACATGGCATGCGGCGAACCGAGATTGGCTGCCCTCCGATATTGAACCAAGGCTGTGCCTTTGTTCATTTCCACACCGTATCCGTGCTCGTAAAACGAAGCCACATGGTAGCTGGCCTCTGGAAGGTTATTTCTCGCCGCAAGCGTGTACAATTGAAACGCAGCCTCTGGATTGGCCTCAACCACTTCGCCATTTCGATAGAACTCTGCAAGCCATGCCTGGGCTAAGACATCATTCGCCGCCGCAGCTTTGGCGTAGTATTGCAGGGCCCGCTCAACATCTTTGGGTTTGCCCCCCAAACCTTCCTCATAGATTTTGCCCAAAGTGCGCAGGCCAATGGGATCTGAACGGGCGGCCAAAGTCTCGAACTGCGAAAGTACCGGGGCGGTTACCGCAGCGATGCCATGACTGTCCGCCTCTTTGAAGAGCCCATCCATCAGGCCCAAGGCAGTAGGATTGCCGCCATCCACCGCCCTGAGCAGCCACTTCGTGGCCTGTTCCACGTTCTGAGTTCCATGCAGACCGGTCGAATAGAGCTTGTAGAGTTCTAGAGCCGCTTCAGAATCACCGCGAGCAGCCGCCATTTCGAAGAGCGCCTCAGCTTTTTTTGTATCCTGCGATACTCCTCCCAGCCCCATCAGATAGACCGAGGCAAGGTTTCTTGTGGCCTCGGCAACGCCCGCATCCGAGGCCTCCTGGAGCAAATTCAGGCCTTCTGCTGATCTTTTTTCATCAGGCACCATCGCCGAAACCAGATGCCAGCCATAGCCGTTCATCGCCAGCAACTGCCCCTGGGCTGCCGCAAGTCTAAAGTATTGGATCGCCCCCTGTGGATTCTCTTTCCGCAAAAGAACGCCCGCGGCAAACTGGGCATCGCGGTCTCCTTTTTCTGCCAGGGCACGAATCTTTTCGGTTACCGCCTCAACATTTTTTTCAGAACTCAAGGGTTTCCCTTTTGCTGCAGCATCAGTCGCATCCGCAAGGGCTTGAACTTGAGCAACCACCTCCGGACTGGGTGCCTTCCATACGGCCGTATCCAAGCCAAGGGCTGACACCATCACCACGGCTTTGAATGAGAACCCTAGAGAAACCATGATTCGATTCTATGATGATATGGTAAAACAACGCACCTGCACAAGGCAGGCATCCTCATCAAAGACGCACAAAAATTCGAGAAAAGTAGTCTGTGACAAATTTATTGAGGAGGAAAAACGATCCCTTTCCTTTTGCATTCCTTCGCGATCCAGCTGCGGTATCTGTCGACGCGCTCATAGACGCCACCATCACCACAGGGTTTGCCAACACCCTTCGCGGAACGTGAAGTGAGACCAGCCACCACAAGTTGCCGCGCAATTTGCAAATAGGCAGGCCCCCCGCTATCCCCTCCACACGTATCTGATTTGGACGGAGCCGCGATCTTTCCCGCGACGAACTCCAAGAACCGACCACTCTCCTGGGCAAGCTCGTATGTCTCCAAATCCTTCCCCATGGGTACGGGAGGTTTGTCCGCCACCCGTTTGGTTCCATATCCCGCTCCTCCCTCATCCATGCTGTGTTTGTTGTAGCCAAAGCCCGTGAGAATGACATAACCCCGATTGGCATCGAATTCGGCTGTGGTTGCAAGTCGCGCTGGCGGCGCCTTGGAAACAGGATTGTCCAGGAACACCAACGCCACATCATTTTTACGAGGCTCCCGATCTGCCGGGCTACCCTTCTCCCACGCATAGTTCTCATGGCGAACCGCGTCATATCGTGTACAAAGGTATCTATCTCCCTCTGCACCCTGCTGAGGAGTCTGGGTACCGACCCAGATCATGGCGTTTTTTCTCACCCGTCCCTGGCTGTCCACCACGACATGGGCGGCCGTCAACACGACATTGGGCATGATAAGGACGCCTGAGCCTATGAAGTCAGTGGCGGCAAATCCCACCGCGACACACTCTTGATGTTCTTTCTTTTTGGCCTTGCGGCTTTTTCCAACAATTCTGACGCCAGAGCTGTCCGTAGCAAGAGGCAAATTGTACTTTGTCGCCAGCTCTTCATTGTGCACCAGATTGTAAGCTCCATCGATGAAGACCTCGTCTTCAAGCAGCGAATCCACGTTTCCCGGCAGGAACACCTCAAATCCGCTGGGAACCATTTCAATCTTGGCCAGCTTTTCCACATACTCTCGCAAGCTTGCGAGCTTTTCTTTGGTCGTGAACCCGCTCCGGACCTCAGGCGGCGTCGGAGCAGCGCTACGTGCGCTTGCTATCGGCTTTACCTCCGGCGCCACTTCCGTGATACTATTTGTGGCACTACATGCGGACAGCAATAAGACCAACAACAACGCGCCAGCGAACTGGACATAAGAGAGGGCCATGAATCAACGGATATCTCATCGCACAACTTTTTGTCAACACCTATCCATTCTCCAACAACGAAAGGAACTCAGGCATGCATAATGTCAAGCCAGGAACCCTCAGCGCGGCCATAGCAGGCATCTCCCTGCTCCTCTGTGGCGCACCTCTTTTCGCCGGCGAGCCCCCCACCCTCACGCGCGTCGCTCTTCCTCCCAAGGAAACCCCGGCGGCGTCCGTATACTTCATGCTCACTGCGCCGCGCGATCGCGAGATCCATGTCATCGTCGATAAGGTGGCTGTGTCAGGCCCCTCGAAGCTCAACGGCGTTCCCGTCCGGCTGCCGCATCACAAGGTGGCGGAGTTGAAAAATGGCCGTTGGAAGGAAATCCGTACGGCCCAATGCGCCTCGCCAGACTACGTCCGGTTGAAACCCTCCCAAAAACTCGTGGTCAAGGTCGAGCCCCCGGAAAGCAAGTTGCCGTGGCGCATCGGCATTCCCGCCTATGCCGCGGCACCCGGGCCCAACGTGGCCGTGGAAACGGTTTGGGGACCTTCTAGTGCGAAGTGACTTCCCCAATTCGCCGTCACTGCACGCTGGAAAAAAAGAGTTTTGACTTCCACGCGTGTAACCGCTAACAACACGGCATGAAATCTATCCATGTCTTTGGACTTTTGGTTTCCTCATCCAGTCTGCTGGCACTTTCCGCCTGCAACACCACGCCCTCCGGAAGTACAAGCCACGAGGTTGTCACTGACAACAACACCAAGGTCTACAGGTTCAAAATCGGGCGTGCTGGCAACGCCTCCCTCAATGACGGAACGGCCGCTGGCATTCTCCGGGATGCCACGGAAATTGTCGCCGGAAAGCATCGGGACGATGATTTCACCGCCAACATTCGCTTTGAGCAATCCGGGCCAATCGACACAGTGTCCAGCAATGGCGTCGTCAACAGCGCCGAAGACTTCAGGGCGCTTTCGCGCCTGGGGCGCAACGTCGTCGTCGTTGACGCCATCAACTACTGCGGAGGCTACATCCCGGGTGTTGTGGGTTGCGCGCCCGTGCCGGGGAGTTTCATGGCCGTGGTGCGGTATGGTTCGTTGGAGGGCATGATCTGGGCCCATGAGTTCGGTCACAACTGCGGTCTCAATCACCGCGATCACTCGACAGCACTCATGCATCCTCAGATTGGGTCGGCCCACAAGAGTCTGAATCAGCATGAGAGAGATAAATTCGAGCAGAAGGTCGCCTCAGGCCGGAGCCGGAGCGTACAGTCGGCCTCTGAATCCGAACGCGATGGTGCGCCTCCGAGTTCCGCACAAGAGTATCTGGACCGGGTGTATCTGCACGGCGTGCCCTATGCCCATGTTGAAGGCTTTGGCCCCCAACACATTCCGGCTCTCAAGGCTGCTCTGAATTCACCGAACCGCCTTCACAGTTGGTCCAATGCCGTGGTCGGGCTGGCAGCCATCGCCACACCGGAATCCGTCGAGGCCGTACTTTCGTTCGTGCGCGCAAACAACGTCTCCGTCTCTTCGGGCAGCTATCAGGTGAAACGGACGGCCGTCATGGCACTGGGATATGCCGTGCAAAAAGCCAGCACCTCCCAGGATCCCGTCTATCGCGAAGCAAGGGCCAAAGCCCTTGCCCAGCTACAGCAAGCGGCATCCGGCAGCTATTGGAGGTCCCGTGTAGGCGGCACGGCCCGAAGCGTTTCGGGCGCAGATCCCACGGAAGGTCTCGTGACCTCTGCGCTCGCGGGTCTGGCACTTTCTGGTGCGCCTGAAGCGGCAGCATTCTTCGAGAATGCATCGCGCGGCACGGGCCGAAGCGTGGGCGACGACCCAATCGCGGAAGCCCGGAAAGAATATGCCAAGGTAAAGGCTCAGGGGGTGCGCTCCTATACGGACTGATCTGGGTACCGCTCACTCACCCCAAAACAAGACCCCCTTCATACTTGGGCGCGGTCAGGGAGTCCTACCCCTCCCTCCGCGCCATCCACAACCCCGCGAGCAGGATCACTCCGCCGGCTAATTGTGCCGGTGCGAGCGCTTCACCGAGAATCATCCATGCTGCCATCGCCGCGGTAGCCGGTTGGATGAGCAGGCCCAAAGATGCAGGCGCGGCAGAAAGCCGGGCCAGCGCATAGGTGATCAGTGTCTGACCTCCGAATTGGGATACCAAGGCCAAACCCACCACGGCCAGCCAGCCCTTCAGGGTGTTGGGCACGATCGTCTCCCCAGACAGCCAGGCCGCAGGCAGGAGCAGCGCTGCCGTCAGCACCCCGCTCAGAATCATGATGGTCACGGTGCTCAGCCCACGGTCCCGGGCGGACTTCACACTCAGGATGTATCCTGCATAGAACACCCCGGAAAGCACGCCGAGAGCATCCCCCTTCAGCGTATCCGGCGTGATGTATGCGTTCTTGCCCACCAGCAGGGCAGTGCCAGCCAAGGCCACCGCCATCGCACCCAAGAATTTCCGGCTCACCCTGGTCCCGAAAAAGAGCCACCCCATGAGCACCACAAAGATGGAGGCCAGATTCGCCTCCAGCGTCGCATTCGCCACGGAGGTGTACTTGATGGACCAATGCCAGATGGCGAGGTCTGTCGCAAAACAGGCGCCAACGAGCGCCAGTACGGACCAGTCCCTGCCGCCGGGACGCGTAACTCCCCCACCCGAGGCAGCAGCCCAAAGCCCCATCATGGGCAGGGCCAGCGTGATCCGCCAGAACGCTGTGGCACTCGGCCCGACCTCGCTAAACCTCACAAAGATGGGGGCAAAGCCAATACCAATGGCCCCGGCAATGAGGGCGAGAAGGCTGCGAGTATGCAAAGTCACAAGGTGAGGCAGGAAGTCAGACGGCGAAAGGGCGAGCAGAAGAGTTCGTCTGCCGATGGAGAAGGGATGGCATAAATCGCACTCTCACTTGTGATAGCAGTGACAAACACGTCCACCTGCCATGGGTGAACAAGGCAGGTTCACTAAACCAATTCCCATTGAAGAGTTAGCATTTAAATCGTGCTGATTTTTGTGCTACCTGGCAGACAGATTACTGATCAAGAACGATTTAGCAGGCTTATTTTATCGACACCGATCCATGTAAAAGCCAGAAAACACGCACTTGGATAAGTCCCGCCGTTATCAGGATTGCTTCTCACCTCTGTCGTGAGTGATCTTCTCCACCGACTTCTCAGTCACGATGTTCCCCTTGCTCTCGCGTCCCTTGATGGCCAGTTCGCCGAAGGGATAGGAGAACTCATCCACACGCATGCGCAGTTCGTGCTTCAGTTTGATAAGCAGCTTCTGGGCGTTGCTGTCGTCCTCGGACTCGTGCCGGGCGAAGTAGAGCACCCGGGTGCCGGCTTCCTCGGAAGTGAGCTGATATTCCTTGTCACGGGTAATGCCCCCGACGCGGAAGCGCTTGGCATAGACTTTCCCAGCCTTGCCATCGCGGTAGATCATCGAGTACACCGCCTGCTCGTCGCGCTTGAACACGGCGACATAACACGGGTTTTTCCCAACGTGGAACTTCGGCGCAGCCTTCACCACACTCATGGAGCCCTCACGGGTGATGTAGAGCACCTCATCCAGCGCTGAGCACTTGCCGATGGCCTCTCCTTCCTTCTTCAGGCCATAGCCGGCAAAGCCTTCCTTGGAGTCGAGGTAGAGCGTTTCGTTCGCAATCGCCACTTCGGAGGCAGCCACACGCTCGAAGCCCATGATCTGCGTACGACGCTCACGGTCCTTGCCGTAGTCCTTCTTCAAACGCTCAAAGTGAGCCACCGCGTAC
The DNA here is from genome assembly GCF_003315205.1 of Roseimicrobium gellanilyticum. NCBI lineage: Bacteria > Pseudomonadati > Verrucomicrobiota > Verrucomicrobiia > Verrucomicrobiales > Verrucomicrobiaceae > Roseimicrobium > Roseimicrobium gellanilyticum. Next base: position 1,098,637 of record NZ_QNRR01000002.1, read on the forward strand.
CGGGTGAGCTGCTTCAGATGCTTCTGCGTCACCTCGATCTCGCGCTCAAGCGCCACGATGGCCTCGTCCGCCTCGAAGGAGTTGAACTTGGAGATGCGCTTGATGCGGATTTCGGTGAGGCGGTTGATATCCTCCTCTGTCACCTCGCGCTTCAGCAGGCGGAGGTAGGGCTTGAGCCCCTTCCAGATGGCGCCGATGACAGCATCCCAGCTCGTGGCCTCTTCGATGTCGCGGTAGATGCGCTTCTCGATGAAGATCTTCTCGAGCGAGGAGAAGTGCCACTTCTCCTCCAGTTCATTGAGCTCAACCTCAAGCTCCTGCTTCAGAATCTGCCTGGTGTGCTCCGCGCTGTCCCGCAAGAGTTCGGTCACGCTGATGAAGCGAGGCTTGTCATCCTGAATGACCACGGCATTCACCGAGATGCTGACTTCACAATCGGTGAAGGCATACAGGGCCTGGATGGCCTGGTCCGGATCCGTGCCGCTGGGCAGGTGCACGAGGATCTCCACGAACTCAGCCGTGTTGTCCTCCACCTTCTGGACCTTGATCTTGCCCTTCTCATTCGCAGCGACAATCGACTCCTGGATGCTGGTGGCCGTGGTGCCGAAGGGAATCTGGACAATGCGGACCATGTTGCGCTTCGGCACCGTCTCAATCTTGGCTCTCACCCGGATGCGTCCACCCCGCTGACCATCGTTGTAGTCACTGGCATCCATGATGCCGCCCTGTGGAAAATCTGGATACAGGACGAAGACTTCATTCCGCAGCGCCTTGATGGAGGCATCGCAAAGTTCCAGGAAGTTGTGCGGAAGAATGCGGCAGGACAGACCTACGGCAATGCCCTCCACCCCTGAAGCCAGCAGCATGGGGAACTTCACCGGCAGGGTCACGGGCTCCTTGTTGCGACCGTCGTAGCTCTGTGCCCAGTTGGTGACCTTCGGGCTGTACACCACATCCAGTGCAAACTTGCTCAGGCGGGCCTCAATATATCGTGGCGCCGCTGCACCGTCGCCGGTAAGGATGTTCCCCCAGTTTCCCTGGGTGTCGATGAGCAGTTCCTTCTGCCCAATCTGGGTCATGGCATCGCCGATGGAAGCGTCCCCGTGGGGATGGTACTTCATCGTGTTGCCCACCACGTTCGCCACTTTGTTGTAACGACCATCCTCCAGTTCCTTCAGCGAATGCATGATGCGCCGCTGCACGGGTTTGAATCCGTCATTGATGTGCGGCACGGCGCGCTCGAGGATCACATAGCTCGCGTAGTCCAGGAACCAGTCGCCGTAGAGTTCATCCACGTGCTTGGTGTGCTGCTCAGGAGCGGGAGATGAGGAAGAGTCGGGGGAAGCGGGGGCCACAGCGCGGAAGCGGGTAGGAAACTACGGAAGGGTTAGGTATCGGCAGGTTTGCCCGGTTTTCAAGCATCAATGCAAAAGCCCACGCCACGCCGCGTGCATCCTGCAAAGTCCCCACGCAATCGGCACGGCCCAGACCTTGTGCATTGCCTCGACAGACCCGCGAAAGTCGCGTCACAAGCCCTTCTGTTCGTGCAGAATACCCATCCCAAGGGAATATGATGGTCTTCCGGCGCAATTTATGCGTAAATTTTGAAGAAACGAAGCATCTATCCGTCCAAAGAAACCCCACTTTGGCGTCCCCTTTTGTAAAGGAATAGAAACAAACCCCACCCAGCCATGAAGAACATCAAGCGACTCACCCTCGCTCTACTCGCAACACTTTCCATCAGCTCCATGTCGTGCACGAGCGGGCCAAATGCGCGCACCGGCACGGTGCTGGGCGCGCTCGGCGGCGCTGGCCTTGGCGGCATCATCGGCCACCAGAGTGGTCGTGGTCTGGAAGGCGCAGCCATCGGTGCCGGTCTCGGCGCCCTCGGCGGCAATCTGATCGGCGGCGCGCAGGACGAGCGGAACTACTACAATCGCGGCGGCTACTACGGCGGCCAGGGTAATGGCTACTACCGCTCCTACGGTCCCCCGCCCCCTCCTCCCCGCGGCGGCTACTACTATTGATTGGGTAGGCCAGAGACATCCGCATCGTTCCTGACTCGTCAGGAAGGGATGGATGATGAAAGCTCGCAGGTCTACCTGTGGCACCCGACCGCGCTACGCCACTTGGTGAAGCGCGGTTTTTCTTTCGACCTGACAACACAGAAGACGCAGTCCGCCTACTGGTTCCCACCCTTCGTCTGCACGACCCATTGCATGGCATTGAACTCACCTTCCACCGCAATGCGTCGAAGGTACTGCTTCATTTCGGTATCACTCAGGGTTGGAAGAAGGCGTCGGTGTTCCTTGATGAGTGCCGATGTCGCCGCACGCTCGGTGCTGTTTCTCTCCTGAAGCTCTGCGGCCGTCATGTCCAGCCCGGGCATCTCCTCATACCACTCACTCGAATTGACGATGGTCCTTTCGATGGATGAAGAGATGAGCTTTTCCACCAACCCGGCGCGTTCTGTCGGTTTTTTGAGCGATTGTGTCAGGGCAAGGAGACTTTCTATGGCCGGCCCTTTCGCTTCCGCCGGCCCCGTCTTCATATGCTGTGCCAGTTCCATCAAGACAGATATCTGACCGATGGGAAGGTGGGCCATGCCAAGCGTCTCCGCATAGAGCGAATCGAAGCCTGCGCTTTTGCAGGCTTTGGTAACTTCACTCGAGATCTCCTGCGGGTACATGTGCGGACGTCCCCGGCTGGCCGCGCCTTCAAGGGCATCCAGCCCGCTCTCCACATCTCCAGCCTTGAAAGCATCCAAGGCCGCATTGCACCAGCCGAGGGAGTTCTTGGGGTCATTCTCCTGCATCCGCCGGACCCATTCGTCTGTGGGCTGTTTCAGCCCGCGAGCCACCATGAGCATCATGGCTGACACGCGCGGATCGTCCGGATGGCGTTCTGCAGCTTCTTCTAGCCATGGAACCGTTTCGGTGGAGAGCATGAAGCCTGCGATGAGGCTGCCCGCAGTGCGGCCTTCCTGCTCGATGTACGCTTCAAGCTGCGCACGCGTGGGAAGAGGGTACTTTTTGCCCTCCGCCATATCTGCCAGGAAAGCAGCGACGGAGCGTTTCTGAACAGTATCCTGAGCACCTTTCCCATCCCCGACCCGATGCCGAGCAACTGCCTTGGCGTCGGTGGAAGACGACAAAAGATCGTGGCCCCAGAAAAACCAAAGTCCACCAACCACGCCCGCGAGAGCGAAAGCCGCACTGCTGACAAAAGCGAACCGACGGGATGCTGGAGACAAGGCCATGCTCAAACTGGGTTTTCCACCGAAAGACGGCTACAGCACACCATTTTGTCTAACGCATGGCGATAGAAAAAGCACTCAACGTCTTCCTTTCGTCCGCACCACCCACTGCATGGCGGCAACCTTCCCTTCGCTCTCCACACGGCGCAGGTACTCTCTCATCTCCGCCTCGCTCAAGTCAGGAAGCAGGCGTCGATATTCCTCCACGAGCGCGGTAGCCGCAGCGACCTCGGATGAATCCACACCAACGCCACCTGCCACTGCTGGCGAGCCCACCGGAGGCGTCATGTAGTTACCCATGAACGGAGTGCCGCCGACTGAGCCATAGCCGGAACCACCAAGGGCATTCGCCACGATATCGCCCACGGCTCTCCTGGTACCGCTGGAGAGATTGAGTCCACTTCCATTTCTCAAACCGAGAATATTCCCCAGCGAACCACCACTGCCCTGCTCCAGTCTGCGTTGGACGTCCTCTTGCAAATTCATGAGTGCGGACACCTGGCCGAGCGTCATGTCTGCGGCAGCCCTCGCATCGGCGCGCAAGGGAGCATAGGCAGGGCTGTTGAATGCCTGAGCGGCCTCTCGCAGCACCTCTTGAGGATAGCCTCCAAGACGCTGACTTCCGCTCCCATAGAAGCCGGGAACCAGCACATCCTCAGCCACACCGCCCCGCATCGCATTGGGCTTGTTGATGAGCTCCTCGACCAGAGGATGATCCTGCATTCGTTCATTCGTAGTTTGGTTGAGCTTCGGAAGTCCCTCCTTGGAAAGAATGTAAGAAGTCAGCGCCTCACTGGCGGCCTTTTGCTTTTCCTGCTCCAAGATGGCAGCAAATTCCTCGCGCGTGGGCTGCCGTTCCTGACTCGCGAGCGTCCCCTGAGTCAGGCTGGGCAACGCCTCGGCAGAGGCGGATGACACCGGGCTGCCACCGGAATGCCCACCACCTGCCGCTACAGTGGCGGTACCCGCTTGCGCCGAGGCACTTTCGCTTCGGAAGGGCTTCAAGAAATCCATGTCCCTGAAGTGCCACGAGCCGAACGCGAGGGCTACCCCCACTCCGACGGCACAGGGGGCGGCAATGACCCAGCGGAGAGTTTTGGGCGAGGACATGACCAGAATCCTTGGCTACAACCGTGCAACAGTCACCATTTCAGCAGCACTTTCGCAAGCTGGCGATGGAAAATTCACCATTCGACAGACTACGCATCAAAGAGTAAAGCCACACACCCATGAGAAACGGAATGCGAGCACCGGCGTTTCTGGTCACGCTGGCTGTTCTGGCAGCTGGCATGCTGGTTCTGTTGTCGATTTCAGACTCGCTGCTCGGAGCCCTCTTCTTTTTGCCGTTTTCCCTGGGGCCGCTCTTCGTGTCACTAATCCTCGCTGCAAAATCGCCGGGCAGGCTTTCTCAGAGGCTGCTCCTCGCAAGTTCCATTCTCTATGCGGTGTGGTTCGGATACATCTATTTGGAGGCGTTTCACTGGCATGTAGACCCACAGAGTGCGGTGGCCATGGTTTTCATCGGGCTGCTTTCGCTGCCTGTGATGATCCCCGTCTGGATTGTCTCCCTCCTGCAGATAGGTCGGAGTACCGCCCCTGGCGCTCCCATCGGGACAGATCGTCCATCCGCATAGACCAATAACACTCCCGTTGGACCGGCCCTTTTTCCGGGGCCCCCATCAGGCAGTTTGGGCTGGCCACCTTCCGGATCAGCATCCTTTTCCTGACGCGCGGCCTCATTCAAACTTCTGATGGGGTCCATCAGGAAGTGCAATTGGGCAATCAGCGGTCGCAGAGGCATCCTGGGACGTAATCCTTTCCCAAGAGAACACCCCACCGCCCCTTCTCAACCATACCACCCTGTCGCCATGGAACTCTACCAACTCCGCACCTTTCTTACCGTCGCAGAGGAGGGTCATCTGACTCGGGCTGCGGAGAAGCTTTTCACCAGCCAGCCGGCGGTGAGCGGGCAAATTCGAGCTCTGGAGGATGAGTTGGGCATGAAGCTCTTCGAGCGCAGCTCACGCGGCATGCAGCTCACCCAGGCGGGCAAGGCCCTGTGCGAACAAGCACGGCGCGTGGTGAATGCGGCACGCGACTTCAAACACAGCGCCGATGGCCTGCGCGGAGCCGTCTCCGGTGAACTCGTTCTGGGCCTGAACAACCGTCCGGAGATCCTGCGACTCATGGAGGTGCTGCAGGAGCTCACGCTGCGGCATGCGGATCTCCGCTACGAGCTGGTCAATGGAAGCAGCGGCGTGATCATTCAGGGTTTGGAGGAAGGCAGCATCTCGATTGGTTTCTTCGAGGGGCAATGTGAAAGCCCGAAGATCACCCACCATGAGCTGGACACCATCGAGCTATGCCTCGCTGCTCCCGCCGAGTGGGCGGAGGAACTGTCCACGCCCGATTGGAAGGCGCTGGAAAGCAAGCCGTGGATCTTTGTCTCACCCATGTGCTCCTACTTCCGGACCATCCAGCACATCTGCCGCGAACAAGGTCTGCAGATCGCCCCACGCTTCCGGGTGAATGAAGAGCTGACGGTACTCAATCTCGTGGCGGAAGGACTCGGTGTCACCCTCTTGGCCAAACGCCAGATTGAATTGCACCAGTTTGAGGGACGCGTGGTTCCCCTGCCCCACTTCCGTGCCGTGGTGCCACTCAGTCTGGGCTACCTCACCGAGCGCGCCAATGACCCGGCCATCATGGCCGTGCGCGACACGGTGCTGGATGTGTGGGGCAAGCCCATGGGCACAAACGCGCCTCTGGTCCCACCATCCCGCCGCGGCGCCCAAACGACGACGTCCACGACCAATTCTTCCAACCTTCGCAGGCAATGACCATGAGAGCTTCACTTTGGTTTGATGAGGCGACACTGGATCGCGGAGCCGCAGATTCTGCAAGTAGCCGTACTCGTCCCGCAGAATCATCCAGGCGACCGGCACCTCGGACGCCTGCGGTGCAACTGGAGCGCGGCTGCATCTTTAGCAGGCCGTTGGAAGAAGGAGAATGCGTGTCTGTGATGGTCACCACCGGCCATGCATGGATTACCATGGAATGCGATGTGAGGGATCACGTTCTCGCTGCCAATGACGAACGCGTGTTCGCCGGGCCAGGACTGCTTGTGATCGAAGGTCTGGAGCAGGGAGCGCGGCTTCAATTGAAGAGCGCTTCCTAGACACCTCGGAGACTGGGGAGGCGAACACCCTTCACGCATTCCTACAAAGCCGGGCGCGCTGTTTCTGGCAATATGTGAAGAGGTTCATTCTCCCGCCTCGCCCGGATCTCGGGAATGGCATGTGCGCATTTGTCGGGCAGGCGGCTTTTCACAGCTGGCAAAAAGGTCCTGGCAAACCAGGCCTCGCGAACCGGCGCCCAGAAGTAGCGCATTTCTGTTTCCGCATTCCGGGCCGTTGCCATGGCCTTACCACTCATCTCTTTCTCATGCGCGTAGGTCCCACCCGGTGGAATGACCACGCCGTTCCCCGTAGTTCCCTTTAACTGGCAGAAGTACGACACCGGCTTGTTCGCCGCGTGCAAGGTGCCACCGTAGTAGACCACGGGATACTTCGAGATATTCTCCACGCGGAGTTCCACAGGCGATTGCTTCCTGGCAATCTCGTCCGGTGACGGGCGGTCCATGTGAAAGCGCAGGGGATTCCTCTCCCGCCACGGTAGATATTCAAGGATACCCCATGACCCCACGCAGAGGAGCAGCGCAAGAAGCGGGATCCACCTGTGGCCGTACGTCATGGAGCCGAGGACCTTCAACATGCCAGATATCTCACACGGTACGCAGCCTGATCAGTGAACTTTCACGCGCACAGCGGCCCGCAAGCCACATGCTGCGGGACATCACGAGGGTTCTCGCCTTTCATGGACTGGCGCCTGAAGGGACTGATACTCCCGTCTCCACCGGATGTCGGGCAGCTCATTCACCCTAGTCTGGGCCAGGCACCGTCCCATCGTGGGGAGAAAGGTCCTTGCGCACCATCTCACCTTTCGGCGCCCACTGATAGCATGTCCACATCCTCGAATCACGAACCAGTCCCAGAAAACCGTTCCTCAACCCTTCACGACGCACGTATGCTCCACCAAGCTTGATGATAACGCCAGCGCCGTTGCTTCTCGCATCGAATAGTACCATGAGGATTCATGTCCTGCCTGCCCTGCAAGTGGATGGAGGTATTAAAGCAGGCAGATACTCAAGGACCCCCAGCAGAGCGGTGCACAGGAGCAGGACAAGGAGTGAAATGCACTTGATGGTCCGTGTTCATGGGATTGCGAGCCAATCTTCTCACTTCACGAGGGCAAAGAAGCGCCTCCGCGACGCCCTGCTTACGCCATGCGTTTTTACCTTACAGTCAGATAATTTTTTACGACAAATTGTAAAAAATCGTTGCATTTCCTTTCAGGAAATGTTTCTCCTTGCACTACTAGGTGCAGACAACTCGCCAGGTTCATCTCACGCGGAGTGTGCTGACACCTTGACTCACCATCATCATGAGAACTACGCTCCAACTTTGTGCGTCGGTCCTGCTCACTCTCGGACTCAGTGGAATTCCCACCAGTCTCTCCGCAGAGGAACAGGTGAAAATCACCATCGAGAAGGATGGCACCAAAACAACCTATGAGGTGCCCAAGTGGAAGGCCGATGCCATCATCCACGGCTACAGTCTCAAAGCTTCCGACAGCGCACCAGCCGCGAGAAGTCGAGCAACGGGGAGAGCCGCACCTACGGCTGAGGCTTCCGCGATGAGAGCGGGCCCGTCTACTGGCGGCCAACCCACCGCTGAGCCATCACTCCTGGGAATACCGTTGGATGCGGCGCCTCTGAGGACAGGGCGCTCCATCACAGCTGGTGCTGCGGCAATGGAAGACAGTTCGGCTGCCATGGCCCGCTTCCAACCTGGCTTCCGCGCTCAAGTCATCGAGCCCCCGCTCGATGCTGCCCTCGTAGCGAATCCGAGGGGCGGACCGGACTCGCCAATGATGCCCTACCCTGCGCCCAATGAGCCGGCGCGTGAGCAGCAAGGATTCCTTGGAGCTCTGCGGCTTCGGGCGGCATGGGACCCCCAGAAGATTTTCCAGTGGAACGCGGAAGAACTCCAATGGTACGAAGATGAATCCGCCCTCGACTCCAACGGGGCGGAATTTGGATGGACCCAGAACAGGCTGACCGACGATGAAAGCTGGACAGCCAAGGGCGTGCTCTTTTACCCGATGCTGTTCAACTCAAAACCGACCAGACAATTTGTGCTGGTGCCAAGCATTGAGTTCAACCGGGACACTTCCACCGATGGCACGCCGAATGAGGTCAACTCGCTGTATGGGCGGCTGGGGATCGACATCAATTTCCTGGACATTAGGGAAGCAGACGTCCAGGGCTTCATCATGCGTGCCGCCATTGGCTATCAAACAGACTTTGATTTTGAAAGCGGCCAGTGGATTCTCGAAGTACACCCCATCGAGATGGTCAATGAGAAATACGGTATTGGCACTTTTGCCTCACGCGATGACCGCAGTGGATGGGTGATGCCGGGCGCACTGCGTCAAAAAGTCGTGATCACTCCCATTGTCTCTCTGGCCTCCGTTGAAGACATCGGGAACAAGATCCTGCTAGGAGAACTGGACGACACATACGGCACCGTGGGTGTCAAAGCCAGCTTGGATTTCGAACTGGCGTTCCTTCCGAAACCCTTCAACACCACCAAGATTGGAGCGGAGGGACGCTGGTGGACCACCCTCGGAGGCAACGAAGAGAGCTACAGTTACATTGATGCCCACATCGAAATCCCCTTCTTTGGTTCATCAGATCAGCTTACTTTGAAGGCATTCTATCGCGAGGGTGATACTCCCGACACGCTTGAGGAAGTCGATTTGTTCGGAGCCGTCATCACCGCAAAATTCTAGGATGAAGATCGGGGGCATTCTTAGAATGTCCCCGGATTCATTTCCACACACTACGCGACCGCCGTCGAACAAAAAGCCTTATGAACGGACGAGCTCAACGATTGAAATGGTCGGCCATTTGCCAAGCAACCATCGTGGTCGTGGCGAGCGTCACACTAGCTGCGTGCAAGTCTCCTGGCGTGAATAGGGTTTCCGCGCCTGGAGGATGGGGGAAGTATGTCGGAACCATCCGAACGGAATGGCAGCCAGACGGTCGGGACATGCGTCTGCTGGAAGATGTGCACTACATTGCGGGGGATGGACGAAACTGGCCCGCGTTGAAAGGCAGCACCATCAATGGAGCCTCCATTCCCAAGGCCTTCTGGTGCACCGTGGGAGGACCGTACGAGGGAGCATATCGGGAAGCATCAGTCTTCCATGACATCGCGTGCGACGAGAAGAAGGCACGGTGGCAGGACGTCCATCGCATGTTCTACACAGGCATGCGATGCTCCGGTGTCTCCGAATCAAAGTCGAAGGTGATGTACACCGCCGTCTATCGCTTTGGCCCACGCTGGCCGGAACCTGGAACCGCGAGATCCTCAGCAAGAATGGCTGCTTTCTTGCCTGCTCGCCAGCCCACGGAAGCAGAGGCGCATGCTGTGGAGGAATGGGTGGAGCGACGGAATCCAAGTCTCGAGGAGATCGAAAGAACGACGGCTATTCCCGGAGCGCCCGGTCCTTGATCGCGGCCCCAGCACCCAGGCAGGCGAACACAAGCCTTCAAAACGGCGCCATGAGGGAGGGATCCGTGGCGGCGTCCTTGGCTTTCTTCTTCTGCTTGGCGGCGAAGGCGGCGTCGCTGGTGGGGTCGAGATTTTCCTCCTCCTTCTCGGCCTCGTCTTCGACCATATCGAGCTCCACGCGGAGGTTTTGGACGATGTACTCCTGGCGCTCGGGCGTGTTCTTGCCCATGTAGAAGGAGAGCAGCTCTTTGATATTCTTGTGCTCGGGCATGAGCACGGGCTCAAGACGCATCTTGGGTCCGATGAAGTGCTTGAACTCATCGGGTGAGATTTCACCCAGACCTTTGAAGCGGGTAATTTCCGGATTACGGCCGAGTTTCGCGATGGCCTTTTTCTTCTCTTCCTCGCTGTAGCAGTAGATGGTTTCCTTCTTGTTGCGCACGCGGAAGAGCGGCGTGGTGAGGACGTGCACGTGCCCGCGGCGGATGACTTCCGGGAAGAACTGCAGGAAGAACGTGATCATCAGCAGACGGATGTGCATGCCGTCCACATCCGCATCGGTCGCGAGGATGATGTGGTTGTAGCGCAGTTCTTCGAGGTCCTCCTCGATATTCAGCGCGTGCTGGAGCAGGTTGAACTCCTCGTTCTCATAGCACACCTTGCGCGTGAGGCCGAAGCAGTTGAGCGGCTTTCCACGAAGACTGAAGACCGCCTGGGTATTCACATCGCGGCTCTTGGTGATGCTGCCGCTGGCGCTGTCACCTTCCGTGATGAACAGGGTGCTGGACTCGCGCTGCTTGTCCTTCGTGTCAAAGTGCACACGGCAGTCGCGCAACTTCTTATTGTGCAGCTTGGCCCGGCGGGCGTTCTCACGCGCCACCTTCTGGATGCCGCTGATCTCCTTGCGCTCCTTTTCGTTCGCCTGGATTTTCTCCAGCCACGCCTTCGCCACAGCAGCGTTCTTGTGGAGGAAGTTGTCCAGCTCCTTGGTGATGGTGTTGACGATGTGCGTGCGCAGATTGCGCCCGTTCGGCTCCATCACGTTGCTGCCGAGCTTGGTCTTGGTCTGCGACTCGAAGACGGGCTCCTGCACCTTCACACTCACGGCGCCGACGACGCTGTTACGCACGTCCGCGGGGTCGAACTGCTTGTTGAAGAAGGTGCGAGCCTCCTGCACCAGCGCTTCACGGAAGGCCGCGAGGTGTGTGCCCCCCTGCGTGGTGTACTGGCCATTTACGAAGCTGTACACTTCCTCGCCGTAGCTGGTGGCGTGGGTGAAGGCGCACTCGATATCCTTGCCTTCCAGATGGATGACGGGATAGAGCGGCTCTTCGGTGAGCTTTGCCGCCACGAGGTCCATGAGACCGTCCTTGCTGCGGAACTTTTCACCGTTCAGCGTGAGCGTAAGACCCGGGTTCAGCCAGGAGTAGTAGCGCAGCATCTCCCGCACAAAGTCCAGGCGGAAGGCGTAGTCCGACTCGAAGCAGGTATTGTCCGCGTGGAAGGTCACTCGTGTGCCGCTGTTCTCGGAAGAATCCTTGGGATTCTTCATGTCCTTGACCACCTCGCCCTTGGAGAAGGTGATCTCGCGCATCTTGCCTTCGCGGAAGGCAGCAATGTCAAAGCGATCGCTCAGGGCGTTCACCGCCTTGATACCCACGCCATTCAAGCCCACGCTGCGCTGGAAGGCATCGCTGTCGTACTTGGCCCCCGTGTTGATCTGGGAGGCGCACTCCATGAGCTTGCCCAGCGGGATGCCACGGCCGTAGTCGCGCACGGTGACGAGGTTGTCCTCAATGGTGATCTCAATCTCCTTGCCGAAGCCCATGGCGTGCTCGTCGATGCAGTTATCGAGCACTTCCTTGAGCAGCACGTAGATGCCATCCTCCGGTGCCGAGCCATCGCCCAGCTTGCCGATGTACATCCCCGGGCGCAGGCGGATGTGCTGGCGCCAATCGAGGGACTTGATGGAATCTTCGGTGTAGTTGTGCTCGGCCATGGGGGGGCGGAAGAGTGAAAAGGGATAAGTGAAAAGAGAAAAGGGGGCTGCGGTGAGCAGGGGGCTTAATTAGGGAGTCTTAAGCTTCCGGAAGGAATACTTGGGAATGGTACCCGGGTCAACCTTGGAGGGCGGCAGCGGTGCCATCCAGACCTTGATCTCTGGACCTAAACAGGCTTCCCTATCGACTTGTTGGCCAACGTTTTTCGGGCAAATATGGAGTCTCGCACAGATCATCTTTCGTCCGAACAGAAAAGAAAGTACGCCGACGCTGTTCGCGAGTTCCGCCGAATCTTTTCTGAGAAGGTATGCATGGCCAAAGGCACCGACTGTTCCGGCACTATGGTCCGCTCACACACCGTGTCCCGCGCACGCTACCTCTCGATCGTAGCCGAAGAGAACCATGTACTTCAATGGCAGCATTCGCCATGGGCAAAGACCAAAGAGGAGGTGATCACCCTTCAACCTACAGGGATAAACGTTGCCTCCACGTTCAACGGTTTTTGCAGTCATCATGACACACAACTATTTCAAGAAATTGACAATGCTCCGTTCTGCGCCACCTACTCGCAGATCTTTGCTCAAGTATTTAGGGCACATGCTAGAGAACTCTACTGTAAGCAAGCGCAGATCCTCTCGTATCCCGACCCCGCGGACATCGCCGACTTCCACGGCCTAGAGAATCCTGAAAACTATGCACGGGGACCCTTAGCTGAGCTTGAATCCACAAGCATGGACGTCGGTCTTAGGGACACCATTTTGCATCATGAACGCTTGCAAGCCATTCAAAACGCCAAGGAATACCACCGGCTTCGCTCGTGTGTTATTCCACTCTCTGGAACACCCGTCATTTCGACGGCTGGAGCATTCTTTCCGGATTTCAATGCAACGGGGAAACAACTTCAAGATTTCACTGACCTCCAATCAGTCTTGAATTCGGTTCACTTTAGTATACTTCCCACGGAAACCGGCGCATACGCAGTGTTCTCGTTTCTGGATACCGAAGCCATAGGTCCTGAAAATTTTGTATTCAGCGTCATCGAGCACAAAAACTTGACCGACATGTTGTTGTGGGTTGCTTTTACTTACATCGAGAACACTCATGTAAGACCTTCATGGTGGAACGCACTCGGGAAAGTACAGCAAGACGCCATCAAAACGGCAATGGGTTACAATATGGATATCCGCGACCCTCGCCTTATGACCATCGCCGAGTACCCAAACCTCGGTTTCACCAATCAAATGGCAGGCAAACCATTTTGGCTTTGACCTCCTTTGGAAACTGAAGTCCTACGGCTCTACGTCGAGCGCCCTTCGCGAAACCTCTTTCAGAGCATTTCATCTGTTGCTCATCAACACCTCTGTTTCCCTTGAGCAAGCGTACCCCAAGCGTCACCAAACTCTCAACCAATTACCTATGAAGCTGCTTTGCCCTCGTATCGTTCATGTCGCCACGGTGGCGTTCGTTTGTGTCCTTTCCGTCACACACGCGTGCGCCCAAGGGGAGCCCACCGGTGGCCGCCCGGATCTGCTGACGAATGCAGGTTTTGAGAATGGGATGGATGGATGGACTTTCGGCTGCCACCAGAAAAAGGGCGAGGCTGCGTTGGACACAGAGGTGAAGCGCAACGGCAATGCGAGCCTCCGCATCACCAATGCGGGCGGTGATGACAGCTTCCTGAAGCAGGCCGTGAAGATCAAGCCCAAGACGCGCTATCGTCTCTCCGGCTACATCAAGACGAAGGATGTGGTGGTGAAAGGTGGCCAGGCGGCGACGCTTGCTCTTGAGGGTGGCTTTGAGTCCAGTGACTCGGTGAAGGGCACCAACTCGTGGAAGAAGTTCGACTTCGAGTTCGACTCTGCCGCGCTGGAAACCGCAAAGGTGGGCCCCCGGCTCGGAGGTCACTCCAGCATGGCTGTGGGCACGGCGTGGTATGATGACCTGAAGTTGATTGAGCTGGGGCCTTCGAGGAATCGGTAATCGCGCCTCACAATCACTCATCCCAGGTTATCCTTCCATCCCACAGACACTTTTATGAGACGCCTCGAATGTCTGCTCGCCCTTCTCTCTCTTGTAGCATTTCTACAGCTGGGATTCTCCCAGACTCCGCAACAAAGCACTCAAGTTACCGCAAAGAAAACACTCGAAAACTACCGGGACGTTCTGGAGTATCTACCCCCGGACATGAGCAGGAACAAGGCGGCCAAATGGACCTTTGCCCAACGTGAGACCGTCAATGCCGCCTTGAAGAAGGCCCTGGTGGAGGCAGGCCTCAACGGCAAATTCCGACTGAAGGTGACCCAGATCGCAGACTGGAAAGGGATGACCATCTACGCCGAAGTCCCCAACAACGAAGGCTACAAGATCCGCGCATTCGGAAAATTCTCCGACGAATGGAAGCCCAAACTTGCAGACCTGAAAAAGGGGGACAGCATCACCCTTGAGGGCAACTTCAGCCATGTCGCATATGAAGATTTGTGGAATGCCTTCAGCCTCTCCATCTCCATGAAGGACTGCAAGTTCACCAAGTGAAGAGATCCAAATGACACGGACGGAGGGTTGCCGAGTCCGGCACTCTCATTTAGGGCGGTTTAAACAATATCGTGGCCTTCGATCAGGGGTGACTTGCCGCACTGCGACCGCTGGTCGCGGTTGGGGTGGCGCGCCCCACTACGAAAATGGCTACACTGTAACTCAAACCGCTCTAACTCCTTTTCTCCGCCAGCCGCCCGATGTTCAACAGTGCCGCCTCGCTGTTGGCGGGACCGACGAACTGCACACTGGTAACGGGGAATGCCCCACTCTTGTGCAGCGGCACCGGAATGGCGACGGCGGGGACGCCAGCGTAGTTCACCGCGACGGTGTTTTGGATTTTGATGAACTTGGCCTCGAAGATGGCGGTGAAGGCGACGTTGCGGTGGTAGGGCGCGCGCTGGAGCACTGGAAGCGCAATGGCATCCACCCGTTTGAAGGTCTGGCGCAAGACGTCGCGCCAATGGTCGCGGCGGGCGATGGCGGCTTCGCGTTTGGCTTCGTCGTCGTATTTGCGGGAGAAGACAAGGTCCCCAAAAAGAATGGCCTTGCTGGCGCGGTTGCCCACGCCCTTGTGTTTGCGGATTTGATCGTTGTTGTAGTAAGAGGCGGCGGCGGCCACGAGATTGCCATCGTGCTGGGCCTTGGCCCACTCCTCGTGAAACTCGGCACTGAGTGGGATGACGGTGAAGCCAGCTGCAGCGAGTTGCCGGTCGATGGCATCATCGATGGCGGGATCTGTGCCGGGGACGCGAAGGCGGCCGATGCGGATGGTCTTTGCCAGGGGGTTGGCAGCTTTGGCACGGGCGTATTCATTCTGGAACCCGGGCTCCAGCAGTTCCATGCCATTCACGAGTCCATCCACATCACGCGCGAGAGGCCCCACCGTATCGAGGTACTTGGGGGAAATGGGATACACACCTTTGGTCGAGATACGTCCAAAGGTGGTCTTCAAGCCCGCGATGCCACAACAACAGGCAGGCACGCGAATGGAACCTGCGGTGTCCGTGCCAAGCGCTACATCCGCAAGGTTCATGGCCACAGCCACGGCAGAGCCGCTGGATGAGCCACCGGGCACGCGGGACTTGTCCACGGGATTTACCGGTGTGCCAAAGTAGTCATTCGAACCGGACACTCCGATGGCGAACTCGCTCAGGTTCGCCTTGCCCACGATGGTCACGTCCCTGCGACCGCGGATGTATTTCATGCACTCCGCGTCCTTCGTGGCAGGCGGCGCATTCTTGTAGAGGTACTCGGACCCAGCGCTGGTCACCTCCCCTTTCATGTCGATGAGGTCCTTCACGGCAAGGCGGAGGTTGGTATCGCCAGGCGCAGGCGCCTTGTAGGAGATGAAGGCATGCGGTTCCGGCGTGGCCGGCTTGCGCAGCCCGGAGAAGGAACAGCTGGTGAGGAGGAGCGCGGTGAGCGTGAGTGCGCCTGCGGCGGCACGAGGGACCGGGATGCGATGGGCGAGGGTCTTCATCTTGGGGGACCTGTGGTCTGAAGATTGTCTCAAAGGTGACGGAGACATCAAAGCGGGTTCGCTTGGTGATTGCAACCATCCGGTAATTGGAAAGAGTGGGACCAATGTCTGATAGTCCGGATGCTACCGCCCCAACCTCGAAGCTCTCGGTGCATGACAACGAACTCTACCGATACGAATTCGATTCACGCACCTCCACCTTGGTACTGCACACCCTCTTCGATGCCTTAGTTCCGATCGAATACACGGATGTGTGGTTTCTCGGAGTCTGGTACCACCATCTGGAAGAAGTTCTCGGGAAAGATATCATCCTGGATGTGGAGGAATCCAGCGTGGATTGGACAATGAAGGCGTTCTCGACCCTCTTCAGCCAACTGCAAAAAGATGGCTGGCCAAGGCTCGACTGGCGAACAGAAACTCTTCAAGAGGCAGTGGCGAAGCTGAAGCTCCGCGTCTGGAACATCAGTTCGAGCTATGGTCTCTCCGGGTTTGTCATCGCAAAGGAAATGAGAATGGTCAGCAAGAGTGGTCAGTCTCCCCCGCTCACTTTCCCTTTGGAACAATCTCACATCTGAATAGACTGGCTCTGTTCCAATGCCCGGCTTGCACATCACGGTCTACAAACAGAAGGATGGCGGTGCCACGCCGGCGTCCTTTGGCGAACCCACGGGGGCAAAGCTGGCTGTATGGAAGGCGAGACTTGAGGTTCTACGTTGGATCGATGATCTCGTGAAGGAAGGAAAGATCATCGCTCTGGGCGGGAATGGGTATCCGTTTGAATACACCACGCAGATCCATCTGGTGAAAGATACGCTGCCGCAGGGTCCTCCTCACGAGAGAAAGAACTGGAACCATGAGGAGGGAGACATCTTGGGCGAAGGATGGCTGGGCAAGACGACCATCGACATGGAGGCGATCGCTCAATGCCCTCCGGAAGAATGGGTCCTTATCCGGGTGTGGGATGAGTCGTGATGTGAGCTGAGCATATGGTGTTCTGGCGTCAGGTCGATGCACCGTGTGCCTGAGGAACGAATGACTCGCGAAGGGACTCGCGAGCTACGTTGGGACTTGGCCAGAGCGGCATCTGCTCTCATGCGCGCTTTTGCCTTTCGAGAAGCAACGCATCAATGACCTGATGCACTTTCACAAAGCGCCCGATCAGCGCCTCCACGTCCTGCTGAAACGTGACCTCATCCAGCGGCATCCAACCCTGCATGAGGGTCTGGCGGCCGTAGTCCGTGCTGAGATTGGGCCAGTTTGATTTCGCGCCACTGGCCTCGAACTTCTCGCGAAACGCGGTAGCGAATTCACGTGGCTTCACCGCATGCCCCGGCAGGTCACCTGTCTTGAGAGCGTGAATGTTGTAGTTGAACCTGCCCGCCTGCAGGTCCTTCTCGCCAAGCCACACGGAGAAGAAAATCCCCTGCCCCGTTCCCTCGGAAGTCCAGGTGTCCTTCTGGAGCTTCAGGACGGCGCTGTCCATCCAATCGCAGGCACTGCAACGCAACTGGTGCCGTCGCATCAAGTCCGCGGACATTACATCCCGGATGCTCTGAAGGATGACAAGATGGGACGCGTAGGACTTCATCCTGGGGGGGAACCTTTCTTCCAAAGATTGTCTCGATGGCAACGCGAACACCAAAGCGGGTTCCTTTGCTGATTGCAATAGGACGGTGATTCGAAGGAGTAGGACCAATGTCTGATAGTCCGGAAGCCGTCACTGGGATTCCCGTTGGAGAAGTCTGCCGGCTGAATATGCTGACTGCCCTGCCATCCTACACTCGCTGGCAATCTCGGCGTGGGTGTGGCGGGCTGCATTGGATTCAACGCAGAGACACAGAGACGCAGAGGAACTTCGGAGACTGAGATGTCTCGCTGCCATGGCGTTGGCATGTCCATTGTGTATTGGAATGAAAGACCCCGGTGCATGACAACGAATCATCGCATTCCCGCCCCGCTGACACACGAAGGTGCGCTCAATGGGACCATGCCTGCGCCTAAAGTGCTCCCAATGGTGTCGGGGCTTGTCATGAGAGAGCATCCATCCATCATGCGACACAGGCTTCCATCTGGCCGTATCACGCTCCCCCACCCTTCCCATGAACCGACGCAACACGTTTGCCGTACTGCTGGCTGGGCTCAGTTCCCGGGGTCTTCTGCACGCACAATCCGCCTCACTCAACATGGATGCCATGAAAGCCGCCGCCTCCCTTTTGCAAACACAGGCCGAGAAGGGCGTCATTGAAAGTGCAGTACTGCATGTGCAGCGAGGATCCCAAGTGTTTCAACAAGCGTTTGGCAAGGCCCGCTCCACAGAGGCGATTTTTCTTCTGGGATCAATCACCAAGCCCATGACAGCCATCGCGGTGATGGTGCTCGCGGACCGTGGCAAGTTGCGTCTTTCCGACCCGGTAATGAAGTTCATTCCCGAGTTCTCTGAGGGCGCACGGAGGAAGATCACCCTCGAACAGGTGTTGATCCACACGTCGGGCCTGCCGGACCAGCTGCCGGAGAACAACGAACTGCGTCGGCGTCATGCGCCGCTGTCAGAGTTTGTCCAGGCCACGGTGCGTACGCCGCTGCTCTTTGAACCGGGCACGCAATACCACTACCAGAGCATGGGCATCCTGCTCGCCGCGGAGGTGGTGGAACGCGTCGCCAAAATGTCACTGCCGGATTTCCTTTCGAAGGAGGTGTTCGCCCCGCTCGGCATGAAGCACAGCGCACTCGGCCTGGGAGCGTTCAAGATGGAAGAGACCATGCGGGTGCAGACAGAACACGCTGCGCCGGAATCCGGCGCTGGATCGGCAGATGCGAAGAACTGGGACTGGAACAGTCCGTACTGGCGCAAACTGGCCGCGCCATGGGGCGGCGCCTTGTGCAGCGCTGGCGATGTGGCCCTGTTCCTGCGCAGCTTTCTGCATCCGGCCGGCAAGGTGCTGCGCCCGGAAACCGCGCAACTCATGATTCAAGATCACACACAAGGGCTCAGCGCGCGTCGGGGAATCGGCTTCGCGCTCGGCCCAGCCGGATTCGGCAAGAGTTGTTCCGACCAATCCTTCGGCCACAGCGGATCGACCGGCATGCTGGCGTGGGCCGATCCCAAGACCGACCTCTCGTGCGTGATTCTCACCTCTCTGCCGGGTTCGGTGTCACGCCCGCTGGTGTTGCAGCCGGTGTCGGATGTGGTTTCCGGATAGTGAACTGTCAGGCTCTGTTTTTCCGTTCCAGCAGCAAGGCATCAATCACCTGAAGCATTCCCACAAAACGCTCGATCAATGCCTCCACGTCCTGGCGAAAGGTGACCTCATCGAGTGGCATCCAGCCTTGCATCAGAGTCTGGGGACCATAGTCGGTGCTCAAGTTGGGCCAGCCTGAGTTGAGGTCATCGGCTTCGAGTTTTTCTCGAAATGCCGCGGCGAATTCGCGTGGTTTTACGAAGTGCCCAGGCAGGTCACTCATCTTGAGGGCATGGATGTTGTAGTTGAACCTGCGCGCCTTGAGTTCCTTTTCGCCCAACCAGATGGAGAAGAAAATTCCCTGCGCTGTGCCGCCGGATGTCCACGAGTCCTTCTGGAGCTTGAGGACGGCGCTGTCCATCCAGTCGCCGACTTCGCAGCGCAGTTGATGCTGATGCATCAGGTCGCTGGAGATGGTGTCCCGAACGCTTTCAAGGATGGCGAGATAAGCGTCGTAGGATTTCATCTCCATCGGTCGTGCTTGCATAGAGGAATGCCTCGCGAAGGGACTCGCGAGCTACGTTGGAACTTCGGAGCTTACGTCCCCACCCCAAACGCCGGCTGGCCGGTGCTGAGCACGATCTGTTTCCAGAACATGCCGCTGGTGGTCAGGCGTTTTTGTCCCTGGGCGATGAGGGCGAGGGGCACGAGGACGAACTCGGAGAGCCAGTAGGAGATGACGCAGCGGGTGTAGCCTGCGAGACCTGCCTCCACGGCGAGGGCGCCGAGGCGGTCACAGTAGGTCTGGTCGAAGGCGTTCGGCGGGATGGCGCGGATGTGGTGGCGCGGGCGGTTCACAAAGGTGCCCACGCTGCGGCCGCGACCGTCCTTGAGACGGTTCTTGAGCCAGCGCTCGACTTGGTAGGAGAAGCGATCGTGAATGGGTTCTTCATCACCGATTTTCACCTTGCGCTGCCACATCAGTTCCCCCACCCCTTCGGCGACGACGATGACGCCCTCTCCTCGCGGCATGGAGCCGACCTTCGCCACCACGTGCTCCAGACACTGCATAAGAGCAGCTTCGATTTCCTCAGCAGTCTGGTAGCCGGCGAACATTTCCGGAATGAGCACCAGCGTGCATTTGCCAAAGGCGTGAGCGGCATTCGCCGCGACGAATCCAGATTCCGCACCGAAGAGTTCCACGATGCCCACACGCCGGGTGGAGCTGGCTTCTGTTTCCATCTGGCGGATCACGTCCGTGGCCTTGTCCACCGTGGTACTGAATCCGAAGGACTGCGCCACCCAGAGGATGTCGTTGTCCATCGTCTTGGGCACTCCGATCACCGCCATGTCCGGCACGAGCTTGGCGATGTGATTGGCGGCACGCAGGGAGCCGTCACCGCCGATGACGTAGAGGATGTTGATCCGCTGCTTGCGGAGATTCGCCACGATCTTGTCCGTCTGCTCCACGAGGACATCCTTGTTCACACGGCGCAGGCCCAGCTTGGAGCCGCCTTCCGCGAGGTGCTCGCGGGTGAACTCGGGCGAGAGCAGACCAATGTCCATCTCATCCCCCAGCAGGCCGGTGATCCCATCATACACACCGAAGACGGCACCGCCCTCGGTGATGTCGCAGCCGTAAGTAGCATAGTGGCGCTGCACGATGGCGTGCGTCACGCGGTTCAATCCAGGAGCCACCCCGCCGGAGGTGACGATCGCCGCACGGACGGTCTTGGGATTGAAGAAGAGCTTCCGGCGCGGACCCGCCTCGGGGAATCCCGGCACGCCCTTCCCTGCGGCGATGAAGGTCTCGATGTAATCCATGTCCGCCAGCACGGCACGTCGGGAATCCTCGGGCCGGAAAAGGCCCAGCAATTCTTCCGACTGCGGGTTCTCAAACTCGGGCGTGCCCAGGCGCTCCACCGTAGTCTGCAGGGAGTCTCGCGCCTCATAGGCCACCCTCCGCTCACTTATGAGCGCGGCGGCACCATCGATGACGGACTTCTGACGGGTGAGGTTTTCCATTCCAAAGAAATGGCGAGATCAGGGACTTTGTCACGCTTGGATAGCGTCACAATTTCCCAGATAAGCGCAAAATCCACGCCAGCTCATGCCTCAGCCGCCCTTATCCACAGATGCGGCAGGAGGTTCGGGCTCGATGCGGGAAAAGCGCAGGTCCTGTGTGAGCAGCCAGAACCAGCCCACCGACGCGGCAGCAAGCATGAGGGTGAGCCACAGAAACCAGGAGCGGAACATGAGGAAGCGGGAGAGATGCGATGGTGCAATACACGCGTGCGTGCCAGACATCAACGTCCGCGAGCCAGCCAACCTTCCGCGACCAGTTCATCCACCAGCACCTGATTTGCCTCGCCACCAGCCACGTCCTCCCTGTACTTCAGAGTGACGGTGATGGGCTGTGGTTCACTTGATCCCTTGCGCAGGATGAACTCCAGCGCCATGCCCAGAGGCGTGCCTTCCGTCGCATAGCCGTAGATGGGCGGCGCGTCCTTGGAGCGGGGATCCGTGAGTTTCAGGCAAATGAGGTTGGCCGCCTTGGGAAAGACGTCGTTAAAATGCTCGCCGGGCTCCGCCAGCACACGCATCAGGGTGGGAGTCACGGGGCGCACGTCCATGAATTCCTTCCACCCCATGTCCCCATAGAGAACGAAGCTGGCCCAGTCGATGAAGTACTTGCCGGTGCGTGACTTCATGGTGATCACGCGGCGATGCTCGCCATCAGGCAGGATGACCTCAAACGCGAAGGTCAGCATGCCGGCGGGGTTCGCCTCCTTCGCCACGATCTTCTGGTACGCGATGCGTCCGGGTTCGTGGGATTCGTAGTATTTGACCATCTTGTCCACCATCAGGTGGTCATCGCGCACGAGCTTGACGCGGTCCTTCAGCGTGGTCGCTTCGAGGAAGCTCTGCACCGCCCTCATGGCCATCTCCTGCTCACTCATGACGCCGGGTGTGGTGGCTGGCGCAGAATCCACCTCTTCGGGCAGCTTCATCTCAGGCGCCTGTACCGGGGTGCTCAGCACCTCCTTTGCAGAGGGCAGCGCCGGATCGACCTCGACTTTCCTGCTCTCTCCCAGAGGCTCCACCTTGGGAGGGGAAAGGACCGTCATCATGCCGGAAAAGCCATTCCCAAGAGCTCTCCACCAGTGGAAGCGGTCTGCGGCAATCACCAGGGCGATCAAAGCCACCACCACGCCGACACCCCACAGGATCGTATTGCCTTTGCGCTTGATGTCCGAGTCATGCAGGAGGCGCTCTCCTGAGGAGCCCTCCAGTGTCTGCGCTACGACAGGCATGGGGGCGAGGCTGCCGCCTGCGAGGGGTTTCGAGCCTGCGACCGGGGCCACCCGCGGACTGGGCGCAGGCATGGTGCGGGGCGTGTCACGTCCCGTCACTACGGAGGTGCCTTGTGGACGTGCCACGACGTTGGAGCGGGCTCCGCCTGCGGCGGCGGCGGCCTCTCCTCCCAGCTGGACAGTGGGGGTCAGCAGGGCCTTGCGCTTCATGCGCGTGGCCTTGGTCGTGAACTGCAAAATGATGTACTTCCCGCAGCGAGGGCAGTCCCGGGACCGGGTGACATCGGTGACGTTGAGCTCCACCTCCTGTTCACAGTGCGGGCAGGTCAAACGGGTCTGGGGCATCGGGGGGCGGGCGGTGCGGTTCAGTTCAGGTGGAGTCACAAGCTACCGCGCAAAACCCGGCGCGCAACCATGCGGAATATGGCGGCACCATCTGAGGGAAAAGCAGTTGTGAGGGAGCGGGGTTGAGCCTGTCCGACTTTGCGCCTAGAGTCGCCCATGGCACGCCGCATGGCCCTCTTTGGGGGCAGCTTCAATCCACCGGGTTTGCATCACCTCCGCATCGCGGAAGTGCTCGCGCGTGAGTTTGATGAGGTGCGCATCGTGCCCTGTGGCCCCCGGCCGGACAAGCCCGAGGTGAACTCCGTGCCCTCTGCCTTCCGCGCGGCGCTGTGTGACCTGACCTTCGGCTGCCTGAAAGGGGCCGTGGTGGATCTCTTTGACCTGGAGCAGGACACCTTCACGCGAAATCATGCGCTTGAGGAACGCTACCAGGCGGAAGCGGAGGTCTGGCATGTCGTCGGCGCTGACTGGATCGAAGGTGGAGCACAGCATCGTTCAGCCATCCACACTGGTTGGGAAAAGGGACCGGAGCTGTGGCAGCGCAGCCGCTTTGCCATCCTCACGCGGCCGGGCCATACCATGGACGCTGCGGATCTCCCGCCGAACCACGTGCTCATTCCCCTGGAGATTCCGGGTTCCAGCACCCTCATCCGCGACTCGCTGCTCCACCGCCGGGCGGCAGATCACCTGCTCACGAAGAAAGCTCACCGCTACATCAATCGCTACGGACTCTACCGCGGCACAAACCCCGCCACCTGGTCACGCGGGACGCTGGAGGATCTGAAATGCATGATCCAGACAGACCCGCGCAATGGGAAATCTGTGAATTGGCGGGACAAATTCCAACCGCACGTGAACGAGGACGCGCCCGACTTCATCCTCACCCTGGGAGGAGACGGCGCCATGCTGCGGTGCATTCGTGAGTACTGGCGGAAGAGGCTGCCCTTTTTTGGCGTGAATGCCGGGCACGTGGGATTCCTGATGAATGCGCCGGATCAGGTGTTTGAGCAGAGCTTTCCTCCCACGGAGGTCATCTTCCGGCAGCTCCCCCAGATCTATATCGAGATGGAAACGGAAACGGGTGAAATCATCCAGGACTACGCCTTCAATGACGCCTGGGTGGAGCGCTCCACCAGTCAGAGTGCCTGGCTGGAGGTGAAGGTGAACGGCATCTCCCGCCTGCCGAAGCTCGTGAGCGACGGAGCCCTCGTCTCCACGGCAGCCGGTAGCACCGCCTACGCACGCGCCATGGGTGCCTCCCCTCTCCTGGCGGACACACCCGCGTGGCTGCTGGTGGGCTCCAATGTCCTGGAGCCCGCCCACTGGAAGAGCGCCCTGCTCTCCAGCGACACCTCGGTGGAGATCCTCAATCTGGAGTGCGACAAGCGCCCGACGACCGCCTATGTGGACGGCGTGAGCCAGGGGGCCGTGCGCAGCATCCGTGCGCGCCTGAGCCGGGCAGCCGCCGTAGAGCTGGTCTTTCTGGCGAACCGTGACATGGCGGAGAAAATCGCCGGGATTCAGTTCATGCGTTGATGCACGAGGCGGGATCTGTGCTTGAGTGCCAGCCCCTTTTATTTCGCATGTCCACGTTTCGCAAGTTGCTGTCCCAGCGTCTCCAGGCCGCCTTCGCCGCGGCAAATATCACCCTGCCTGAGGGTGCAGTCATTGATGTGACGAATGCCAGCGACTCCCGATTTGGCGACTACCAGAGCAATGCGGCCATGACCGTGGCCAAGCTCCTGAAAACGAATCCCCGCCAGCTCGCCACGACCATCGCGGATACCTTCGATGGCACCGGCCTCTGCCAGAAGCCGGAGGTGGCCGGTCCCGGCTTCCTGAACTTCCGCCTCACGAATGAGACACTCGCCTCCACGCTGAATGCCCATGTGGCGGATGCGCATCTCGGTGTGCCTCGCGCGGAGCAGGCGAAGACCATTGTCGTGGACTTCTCTGCGCCGAACGTGGCCAAGCCCATGCACGTGGGCCACATCCGCAGCACGTTCATCGGCGACAGCCTCGCGCGGCTTGCGCGCTATGTGGGCCACCACGTCATCACGGACAATCACATCGGCGACTGGGGCACGCAGTTCGGCATGATCATCCACGGCTGGAAGACGCGGATGGACAAGGAGGCGCTCAAGAAGGATCCCATCCATGAACTCGTGCGCGTCTACAAGGATGTGAACGCCGAGGGCAAGGTGAACGAGGCTGTGCGCGAGATGTGCAAGACCGAACTGGTGAAACTCCAGCAGGGCGACGCGGAGAACCTCGAGATCTGGAAGGAGTGTGTGAAGCTCACTCTCGACCAACTGCACGATGTCTACGGCAAGCTCGATATCAGCTTTGACCACTACCTCGGCGAGAGTTTCTACAACGATGCACTTGGTCCGCTCGTGGAGGACATGCTCGCGCAGAAACAGGCGCAGGTCAGTGAGGGCGCGGTGTGTGTGTTCTCGGATGGCACCAAGAAGCCAGAGCAGGACCCTTTCCTCATCTTCAAGGATGGCGAGTGGACCGCCCTTCCTCTCATCATTCGCAAGGCGGACGGCGGATTCCTTTACGGCACCACGGACCTCGCCACGGTGGACTATCGCGTCAACGAATGGAAGGCAGAAGAGGTCTGGTACGTCGTGGGCGCGCCGCAGCAGTTGCATTTCCGGCAGCTCTTCGATGCCTCACGGCGTCGTGGTCACCAGACGCGCATGGAGCACATCGCCTTCGGCTCCATCTTGGGGCCTGATGGCAAAATGTTCAAGACGCGCTCAGGCGAAAGCGTGGGCCTGCTCGAAGTGATCGAGGAAGCCGTGGAACGCGCTGCCACCGTGGTGGCCGAGCGTGAAGGTTTCACTGATGAGGAGAAGTCCGAGGTCGCCGAGATCATCGGCATCGCTGCCGTGAAGTATGCGGAGCTCAGCCAGCACCGCATGACGGACTACAAGTTCTCCTGGGACAAGATGCTCTCTCTCCAGGGGAATACGGCCCCGTATCTCATCAATGCCTATGTGCGTACGCGCTCCATCTTCCGGAAACTGGATGGTGCGGTCACGCTCACCGACGACGTCGTACTGACCGAAGATGCGGAACGAGCCCTTGCAATGAAGCTTCTGCAGTTCGGCGAAGCGGTGCATGACGTGCTGGAGGACTTCCGTCCGAACCTGCTTGCGCAGTATTTGTATGATCTTGCGAGTGCCTTCCACGGCTTCTTTGAAGCATGCCCTGTGCTGCGTTCCGAAGGCGTCACCCGCAACACCCGTCTTGTGCTCTGCGATGCCACCTCCCGCGTGCTGAAGGAAGGTTTGGGGCTGCTGGGGATCAAGACGACGGAGAGGATGTAGTCCTCTCTGGGCAAGGTGCTGGCCGAGTTCCCCTCTGGTCTGTAATCTCAAACTACCAAGAAAGGCCCGGTGGGAAGGTGGCGCAGCACCTCCCCACCGGAACTTTTCGAGTAGTTTCAAATGATAGACCAGAGGGATCACTCTCCATACTTTCTCGCGGGAAGAGGGGGGACGTTTCATTTTTTCAACCCGGGTGCTCTCGGACGGAGGCTCGACTTCAATGCCCTCTTCGAAAACTCATCCATTTCCTAAGCCCGCCCCCTTGCGCCCGTTTGCCATGATCTGGTAAAAACCAATCATGCGGCGAAATCCCCCGGGCGGTTCTGTCATTCCTCGAATCCGGCAGCAGTTGGTTTTCCTTCTGCTCGTGCTGGCTCTGGATTCATCGGAGGCTTTACGAGCTCAAGATCCGCAACAACAACCGCCCGCAGCACCCACCGCTCCCTCCGCCGAAGCGCTCAAGTATCACGAGATGTTGCGCCGGCGGCCACAGACCGGGGTTATCTTTGATCGCTTCACCTCGGCATGGCTGGCCACAGGGAGCCGGGATTCCCTCAAGGACTTCCTGAAAAAGAAAACCGAACTCGCGGACGCCACGGCAGCAGATCACCTCATCCTGGCACTCGTCTATTCCGCCACCGGAGAAGATACGGAGGCTCTGAAGGCAAGTGAGAGGGCCACGACAAAAGCGCCGGACGACGCCCTGCTGCATCTGCGCACGGCGGAAATTGCCAGCCGTCTGCGGCAGTGGGACACCGCACTCGCGGCGCTCACGCGAGCGGCCCAGATTGGCCTCACGGAGGAGAGTGACATCCGCGCCACAAGACTGCATGCAGACATACTCTGGCGGCTCGGACGGCCCGGGGAAGCGAAGCAAATCTTCCGCAAACTCATCGACCGCCACCCAGAGGAACACAGCTTGAGGGAAGAGCTGGTGGACATGCTGGTGGAGAATGGCCTGAAGCCGGAGGCGGCTGAAGAAAGCCGTACACTCGTAGACCTCACCAAGGATCCCTTCGACAAGGCAATGCGCCGCCTGCGTCTCGCGGACTTGCTGGTGGATCTCCGGAAAACTCCCCTCGCCCGCACCGAGCTGGATCTCAGCCTCGCGCAGAGTGGCATGGACTCCTGGCTGGAAGGAGAATCACTCGACCGCATGGAGCGCCTCTTCCGCCGTGGAGGCGACCTGAATGGCTTTGCCTCGAAGCTCAGGGAACTCGCCATGCAGCATCCCACTCGCGTGAGTATCGTGCGCCGGCAGATGCGCATCCTTACCGAGCTGGCGCGCCCCGTAGATGCCGCCGCACTCGCGGTCGATCTGCTGAAGCGCACGCCCGGGAGACGGGACATCCGGGAGGATTACATCACGCTGCTCGAGGCTCAGGGGAAGATTCCCGATGCCATCCAGCAGATGGAAGAACTCCTCCGCCAGGAGCCAAAGGATGGCGAAATCATGTTGCGACTCGCAGGACTGCACGGGCGCAACAACGCTCCGGAACGCACACGCGAGTTGCTCGACGCCTTCCTAAAGCAGTCGCCCAATGACGAAGGCGCACTCATGCAAGCCGGCCGGTTGCTGGAGCGGCTCTCGCTCGATACGGCGGCTCGCGATGTGTATGAGAAATGGACGTTCGAGCATCCCCTGGATCCGCTGGCCGGCCTCTCACTCGCCGCGCTTCTCCATCGTCAGGGAGATACGGAAGGTGCCATCAAGCTGTGGCGTCTCCAAGGCGGACAGGGCGACATCACCACTGCGAGCCAGGTGGCCACGGCGGCATCGAGTCGTGGCGAGGTGGTCGTGGCGTTCGAGATCTTGAAGGCTCGTGAGAAGGAATTGCAGGATGACCCCAGGCTGCTCATGCAGGTGTGCCTGCTCGCGATGCAGGCACGCCGTGAAGCGGATTGTGTGCACTGGCTCCGCAGGTATGCGCAGTTGGTGAAACAGACCGGCGAGTTACAGCACCTTTCCACGCTGGCTTCCTCCGTACTCAACCGCAAGTCGACCCGTCAGCAGTTGCTGGAGGACTTCGCAAAGAGTCCTCCGGCAGGGACGGGGGAAAGTATCCTGTTGGCCCTTACCAACGAATACACCACGCCTGAGAACACCTATGACGAGCAACTGGCTGGCCGACGCAAGGCCGATGAACTTCTCACCCTGGCATGGGCTGCCCTTCCTCATCCTGCAGGCACTCCTCTGAATGAGGATGAAAACATGGTGGAGGCGGCACGATTGCAGGTACTGAGTCGTCGCCGGGATTGGACCGCGATGCTGCAAGTGCTGAAGGAAACCATCGCACGCCCCAATGCCAAAACCTCCACACGCCTCCAGGCCCTCGCAGACGCCAGCGCCTCCGCGCTGAACTACGAAGAGGCACTCCGCTGGGTTGCAGAATGGAAGGCGGTGGCGCCGACCAGCCACATCCCGTGGCGCGTGCATGCGGGACTCCTGCGCAGCACGGGAAAGACCGAAGAGATGATCGCGGTACTGCGTGAGGCAGCCCAGCGATTCCAGGATCAGGACGAGATGTCCTTTGATCTGGCCGCCGCCCTCCAAGGCGCCGGTCAGGGAACCGAAGCACTCGCGGTGTACCGGCGGCTCTTCGAGCAAAAAGAAGACGCAAATGTACGGCTGCGCATCGGCTCCCAGATGATCCGCACCGCCAAGGGCAGTGCCCAGCTCGAAGACCTCATCACGGAATGGAAGCGCTACCAACGCGAGCAGCCGGACTCACCGGAGCCCTGGCGCCTGCTGGCCATGGCTCATCGCGAGAAGCCGGACGTGGAGGCTCATTGCAATGCCCTTGGAGAGGCGTTGCGTCTCGCGCCAAATGACATCGCCCTGATGCGTGATCTGGCCCAGAGCGAAGACGCGCGCGGCAATGCCGAAAAGGCCGGGGAACTCTACCGGCAGGCTGCGCGCAAGGAGTCCACCCCCCAGGCGCAACGCGCCTACGCGGAATTTCTCCTGAAGCGTGGGGAATCGCAGGAGGCGCTGCAGATCATGCAGGAGATCGTGGCCGCACAAGCCACCACCCTTACCGAGATCGAGGAACTGGCAGACAACCTCATGGCCATGCGCCTCTGGCGCGAAGCCGCCGTGCTGCTGGATGTCCCCTCAAAGAGTCACGCCCAAAACGTGCGACTCCAATACCAGCGTGGCGTGGCACTGGAGGAGTCCGGCAAACTCGACGAAGCGACGCAACACTTCATCCGCATCCTGCAATGCCAGGAGGAACTGGTGGATGCCATCCCACTGCCGCCCCTGCAGGAAGAGATTGCAGTGCCAGAAGCTCCCGGAGCCCTCTGGTGGCATCGGCTGCTTGAGCACGGGCGGACGGCCTATCACTACAATGGCATGGAGCAGCGAGGTGTGCACCTGCCCATGGGCGCACGGCCCGGGCCTGTGCGGACGATCTTCCTGCCCCAATGCCTGGAAGAAGCGCAGGTGTTTGCACTGAGACACCTTGTGAGACTGGCCGAAGTTGGCCGCGCGCAATCTCCGCCCCTTCCTCCGATTCTTCTTCCGGAGAGCCTGCCCATGGCGAAGATCTGGCCCAATGTGATTATGCGCAACGTCTGGGGGCGAGGCCAGATGATCGTCACAGCCGAACAGATGCGCGCGCATCCGCTCCTGCAGGTGGGGTGGATGCATGGGACCGTGAGAATTCTCGACCTGGCGGAGAGCGACGCCGCCGCTCTTTTGCTTCACGTAGAGAAAACCTTTGCTTCAACGCATCCTGAGCTGGCGGCAGAAGCTGCCATACTCCAGGCGCACTCAGATACGTCCGATGCTGCGAATGCGCCACTGGATCGCGCACTGGCCCATGCAAAACTTTCCACCCACAGCAAAGAGCGTCTCGCGGAAAGCATCGCCTCATGGATCGTCGACGATCCGGTGCTCATCAACGTGGGAATCCGCCAGCGTACGAAGCTCTCGGAGCAAGGTGAGGAAAAGTTGCTTGCCGCTCTCACCGCGTGGGCAAAGGAGGCCGCCACCGAGGCAAAGCCGGCAGGCATCTTGACGCAAGCCACCAGAAGTTTGTCAGCACGCGGTCGCTGGGAGGCCTGGAGAGACTTGCTTGATGAAGTGGTACCACGCATTCGGGAGAACTCTGCCGCGCTCGCTGAACAGGCAAAAGTGCGGGAGGTTGGTTCCTACTTCCAGCTGCTTGCGTTTCCACCTTACATTCACTCTGGGTACGGCATCAGCCCCCTCCTATGCCTGCACCAGGGTATGGGCTGGCGGGGGCGCACCACCCCCGATCGCGCCCCTGCCGCCCTCGCCGCGGAAGCCAGGGATCCCCTGACGAAACTGCTGTGCCTCCAAGCCGCGGGACTTCCGGCGGAACTCAAGCAGGAAGCCATCCGCCTGGCCGCAGCGCATCCTACGCGCGACGATGTGCTCTTCCTGAAAGCCAGCGTCCTTGCGAAGGATGGCGAGTCTGAAGAGCTCACCAATGCCCTGAGGGAATGGGTCACGCTGCCCGTGAGTGCGGAGGTGAGCCGCAGCCGGGCCCGGTATGTTGTGGAGTTTGCCGTCGAAGGAAACCTGACGGCAGATGATGCAACGCAAACCGCCGTGCTCAATGCCGCGAAGCATCTGGTCACACTCGGCATCGTGGAAGAACGCCGCTCGCGGAGCCTCGTTGAAGATCTGAAAGCCGCGGGTTTTGACGCCCCCTCCCAAATGCTCGCAGGCGTGCTCACCAAAGGCAACCGTCCCTCACCCACCGCGTCGAATCCATTGCTGGGCGCCTTCACCATACGCACCGCCCAGGACCTCATGAAGCGCGTGGATGGCACTTCCGACGGCGGAATGGCGCTGCGACTGATCACCGAGACACTCGCCAAATTTGCCAGTGACGAAATCGGCGCAGCGCGGGGTTACATGCAGGCAAGCAGCGACGATGGCTGGCAGTGGCTGATGCAGGCCCTGCACAAAAAGGACACCTTCCGCGAATCCGTGCTCAGCCATCTCCTTTCCGAAGCCGGCACCCCTCGGCTGGACTACGCGGAAGCCGCCTTCATCATCGATCGATTGGGTTACTCCTCCAAACATGCGAAGGAGAACTACCTGAAGGCACTGGAAGAGAATCCCGCCGACACCCGCGTGCGGCTGAAGTTGGTGTGCCTGCTCGTCGATGACCAACCCGCGGAGGCACAAAAAATCTATCAGGCCGCGCCTGCGGACGACCGCCTCTTCATCGGAACGGTTCTCTGCGACTATACAAACCGGAACAATCTCATGCTGACGCAGCTCGTCTCGAAATTTGCTTCAGGCGTGCTTCAGGACACGGCTTCCCGGAAGGTTGCGCCACTCGACCTGGATTGGTTGAATTTTCTCACCAGCAATCTCACGTGGACCAACCTGACAAGCTCCTGGTCAGGAATCAGTGACCTGCTGCGAGCAGAGCCGGCTGGCGCGGATGCCGGGTTTGGCTCTGCTCCGGCGCATGAGCTGGCGGATTCCCTCAACACCTATGAACTTACCGGAGAACTGGAAGCCCTGTGCGAGGCGGCCATGGAACTACCGGATCTGGCCACCTCGGCCTTCGCCTGCTATGCAGGACTGAAACTCAAGAAGGGTGCCAGCGTGGACCTGCTCGTACCAAAGGCACGGGATGCCATGCGGACCAGTGCTGCGGCTGAACGATGGCTCTCGCGCACAGAGCTGTCCCACAATATGGTCTTTGAGCCCGCCCATATCTGGCAGCCATCTCCCCTCGCGCTGCTGGCGCTCCACGCATCCAGACAGCCCGACACGAAGGAGGCGTTCAAGGAACTCACGACACTCGCACAGAGCTGCAAGGTCCCGGATGGAGACCGCATCGTGGCGCTTCTGGAACGGCTCTACACTTGTCCCGAGAATGAGTTCCCCGCAGCAGCGCGTGAGCTGTCCACCCTGCCCCCCACGGCAGCCCAGCAACTGGACTACGTGCCCGCGGCCACCGTCGCACGCGTGTGGAAGGAAAGAGGATTGTCTCTCGATCCCTTCGTGCTGCTTTCTACCGAGTCAGATGCCGCCATCACGTATCCACCCTACGCGAGCGGACACTGCATGGCATTGCAAACGCTTTCCCGTCGCGGCCATCGGGAGGAAGCCAAGGCGTTTCTGGCGAAGGTGATGGAGGAGTATCTTGGACCACGCGCGGGATGGAAAGAGCGCGTCAAGGACATCGGAGACGACTTCCGGGATCCCCGCCTGTCATCGCTCAATTTCATTCATGGTGTGATGCAGAATATCAGCCAGTCTGATCCTGCACTTTCGTTCGTGTCGCTCGAACTCGCCGAGGAGGCGGGCCTGCGCCTGCACCGGAGCTTTCGGACAGAGTATTTCGTCCCAGCATGGATGACGCGGGCAAATGACTCCGGGATGCCCGGTCCCCGGACCGCAGCCATAGTGCTGAACTTCCTGGCAGGCAGCCCCTGGCTGAAGCCCGACGCTCCTCTGTGGGACTGCGCCATGCGCTCGAAGGAAGAAGGAACGCTGCTCACGATGACAGCTGCCGCGATCAAGGGCCTGTCCAAAGAACAACAGGCGCACGTTCGCGCCACCCTGGAGCACGCAGCCTTGAAGAACCCGGGTGCCGCCATCCTCGATGCGCTGGTACAAACCGATCAGCAGAAGCTGGTGGATGCGATTGTGCTGGCGAATGGAAGCATCAAGAATGCGCCGGCTCACAGCCTCGAAGCACTCGGAGTCGTGATGGAGAACGAACTGGCTCCCATCCAGCGTTCCACGGCCAAGGCCCGCGCTCCTGAGATTCACTCCCTCCTGCAAAAGCTGGAGGACACGGAAGCCGCGCGCAATGCCGAAGCCTTCTTCACCGCGAGCAGCATCGAATCGCTCCATCTCTCGGACTCGCAGTTCGAAGAAACCATGCGACGCGCAGCCACCCAACTCGCTGCCACCGATCACGCCAAGGCGGTGAAGCTGCTGGATCGCGCCTGCGAACTGATCGTGCAAAAGCAACAGCGCGGCGCATGGAATGGCAGCGGGGGCTCCAACGGATGGACCGCCTGCGGCCAGGCGCTGAATCTGTGGTGTGACAAAACACAGAGCCTCGACGTAGTCACGGTGGCTTGTGACCTCTTCCACCAACCTGACGAGTTCAATGCCGTGAGCGCAGGCTGGTGGCATTGTCCCTCCTGGGGCAATGCCCTGCTGGCCACGTGGAAAGATGAAGGTGGACTGGGAGATGCCGCAGCAGGTCTGCGGGGCCTGCTGCAAAGTCTGCATTCCAAACTGGCCATCAAGAAAGCTCCCCTGCTGATTCCCGCGTTCATGGATTTCCATCTCAAGCTGGATGTCTGGCAGCGGCAGGAGGTTCTGCGGGCGGCCGATGCTCTGGCGATGAAGAATTCCGATATCTCTGGCTACGCTGCCTGGGTGGGTCTCGCCTTCCGCCTCAATGATCTGGCTGATGGCGCCTTGTGGCTGCCAGGTTCGCAAGATCCAGAGCGCATCAAGAACCTCATGGAGGGCTTCCGCGCAGTCATCAAAGACCAGTCGGTCAATCCCCTGGTGCGTCTCGCTGCCGCACACGTGCTGATGAACAAGGCAGGCAAGCATGCGGATCCGGAAACCATCTGGGCGGCCATGGACCTGGCCACGCTGGTGCTGGAGAAGGAATGGCCCGCACACGGTTACCTGATGCTGTACATCCTCAATACCGTGAACCGCCTGCCGGTGGACGACCGCTTCAAGACGGCCGCGGCACGCTGGCTGCCTGCGTGGCTGCGCCGGAACCAGTACACGGGGACATCCTCGAGCCAGGGCCTGAGCTATGACCCCGTGGATGAGTATCAGTCGGCAGTACTCACGCTCGCCGCACGTGGTCTGGATGACATGGGAGTGCGTCAGACGCTCCAGAGTCTCTCCGGTCTGCAGCAACGCTCCGCGACCAACCTCCTGACCTTGATCCGCAATGACCGGCACGAGGTGGCGAAGGAGTTCTTCATGCGGAACAAAGACCAGCTTCTTCGCGCCTCACACAACAACGTGCAGCCCGAAGACAAGGACATGCCCAAGCTGCGCGCCTTCGCCGAGATGCTGCCGCATCCGGATCAGAAGCTGCAGGTGATGGTGTATTGCAGTTCATTCTACGGATTTGGCATGCTGCGGGATCAATGGGCGGACTCCCGGGCTCTGCCATGGAATCGCCGCATGGCGGAGCAGGCACGCGAGGTCATGCAACACGTCTTCAAGGATCCAACTCTGAAAGAGAAACTGATGATCGAGCTCGCCGATGCCCCTGGCGCCGTCGCGGAGATGGCCCAGGAGTTGAGGGAAAAGGATCTCCGCGACATGGTGCGCACATCATCCTTTGGCTCCGGTTCCGTCCCCATTTCGGACAGTCTGCGCTACCCCATGGAACTGGCCCTGCTCTCACTCGCAGAGCGCATCCGTCAGACGTCGCCCGCAGACTTCGCGATCGCTGGAACGGTGTTCCCTGGCCCGTTGCCGCAGCCCGCGAATGGAGCACAACTGGAGTTCCAGACGCTGCTGGAGCGCGTGGACAGCGGACGCGACAGCCAGTCCAAGGCCGAGTGCATGCGACAGATTGAAGGCAATCTCTTTGAAGCCACCATGCTCGCCGCCCCTTCCATGGAAGGCACCCTGCTTGCGGGGTTCATTCCCGCGTGGAGCAAAATTCTGCGTGCTTATTCCGATGAGAAGGAACGCTTCGATGAGGAGGCCCTTGGAGTTGCCACCCAAATCGTCCTCGCGGGGCTCTCAGGGAAAGGCGGCGAACTCGCGGCCTGGCGTGAGGACGTGCCGCACTACCGCCGGGACTCACTGAAGGCGCAGTTCCTGGCGAAGCGACACCTCATGCCTGTGGCCCAGCAACTCTGCCGCACGCACGACGGCAAATGGCGCAACTTTGAGGAGCGCTGGAAGTTGGTGCAGTCTTTCGCCGCCGACCCCTGGGTGCAGGAGTACCTGAAATCCTCGCGCGACACCATTTCGCAACTGGTGCGCAATCGCGTGCTGACCATTGAAGAAGCCATCGAGCGCGCCGATGAACTCGCGAAGTTGTTCCCCAAGGATGGCCGGGCGGCCGCAGAGCTAGCAGCCATCATGAAGGCACACGGTCGGGATGATGTCATTCCCGGACTGCTGGCACTCGCCATGGAACAGGCCAAGGGCAGCGATGCGTGGTATGCCGAGTGGGGCTTCCGCCTGGTCCAGTGGCGGGCAGAGCACCAGCAACGAAGCGACGCCGTGAAGCTCTGGGAGGAAATCAAAGGCCGGGCAAAACAACCGGCGTTGAAAAAAGCTGTGGAAGCAGGACGACCAGAGGCGTGATGCATGGAGAAAAACTGGAACGGATCTCCAGTGAGTCCGTTCTTGCATTCACGCGTCCGGCGTAGGTTAATTCGGACCATGCGCGCCACGGTTCCTCCTCGTTCTGGCTCATGGTTTGGTTCGAAATGTTTTTCTCGAACAGTTCCGGCGGCGCTGGCACTGGTCCTGCCCTTGACGGCTGAGCTATCGGCACAGGCGCCGGCTCCCACTCCGGCCAAGGAGCCTGCAGTACCAGCACCGGCCCCAGCCAAGACTGTCAGCATGCCCACGGAGGTGGTGCGTTATCACGAGATGCTGCTGCGTCGCCCGCAGACGGGTGTGGTGTTTGATCGCTTCTACGACACCTGGCTGGGACTCGGAAGCGCGGACGAGATGAAGGCCTTCCTCGAAAAGCGTGCTGGGGATCCTGCCGCAAAAGCTGCGGACCATCTCGTACTGGCGTTGTATTTCTCCCGCCGCGGCCAGGATGCACCTGCCCTGAAAGCCTATGAACGCGCCCTGGAGCTGGAACCCAAAAACGCCTTTGCATGGGCGGACCGCGCGAAGCTCGAGGCACGGATGCAGGATATCGAAGGCGCACTGAAGAGCCTCGACCAAGGCATCGCCGCCAAGCCGGAGGCGACGTTGCTTCAGGAACTCTCCAAGCAACGCGCCCGTCATCTGCTGCGCCTCGGACGGAATGAAGAAGCGCTGAAGGCGTTTCGCGATATGGTGGCCGCCCAGCCGGACGATGTGGATCTCGCGGAGGAAGTGGTCTACATCCAGATGGAGGAAGGCCTGCCCGAGGAAGCGGCGAAAGGCGTCGAAGCCCTCATCACCAGGACCAAGGATGCCTATCAGAAAGTCGTGCGGCTGCTGCTGCTGGGGGACATCCGCCAAAAGCTGGGACATCGCGACGACGCGGTGAACGCGTATGAGGACGCTCTGGAACTCGCTGGCAAGGACACCTGGGTGGAGGGCGAGGTGCTGGCACGCATCGAGCAGAGCTTCCGCCGTGAAGATGACCTGGATGGGCTGGCGAAGAAGCTGGAGGAACTGGCCAAGGCGGATCCCGCGCGGGTGCGCCTCAGCCAGCGGCATGCGCAGGTGCTGGCAGACCTCGGCAAAGCGGATGATGCCATCAAGGTGTATCAGGATCTATTGGCCCGCACTCCGGGGCAGCAGTCCGTGCGTGAGGGTTTCCTGAACCTGCTGGAAAGCGCCGACAAGCTGCCGGAGGCCATTGAGCAGGCAAAGGCCCTGCGTGCACAATTGTCCGGAGACAAGGAGTGGATCATCCGCCTGGCCGTGCTGCAGCATCGCGCCAAGGATGACACCGCAGCGCAGAGCACCTTGAACGAATACCTCGCCGTGAATGGTACCGGCGAGTCGGATCGCCTTCGTGTGGCACGCCTGCTGGAAACCTGGGATCTGATCGATCCGGCAAAGGCTGCGTATGAAGCGCTGGTGAAGGCCCATGCGGACAGCGTCTCTGCCCGCGAGGCCCAAGCGCAATTCCTGCACCGCATTGATGAGCGGGACGCCGCCCTGGCCATCTGGCGGGATATTGCTGCGAAGGGAACCCTGGAAGACGCCCTCCAGGTGGGTCAGGCTCTGGGCGCACGCATGGAGCACAATGTGGCGCTGGAGGTGCTGTCGGCGCGGATCGCGACTTCTCCCGGTGAACCACGTCTGCTGGCGGCCCTGTGCACCGCTGCAGCGGGAGCGAAGGAATTTGCCAAGGCCATTCCCTGGGCACGTGAGCGTGTGAAGCTGGCCCGTGACGTCACCGAGGTGGAGGAGAGCGTGAAGGCTGCCTCGATGATCATCCGGAATGCCGGCACGCATGAAGCACTGGCGAAGGAGATTGCCGCACTCCCCTCTCCCACTGCCGCAGAGCGCTGCCTGCTGGCAGAGCTTCGAGAATCCATGAAGGATCATGCCGGTGCTGATGCCGCACTGACGGCCCTTACCGGGCCGGATGAGGCCCTGGGTCTGCAACAACAGGTACGTCTTTTTCAGGGGCGGCAGGAATGGATCCGAGCCGCTGCGACGATGGCGAAATTGATTGGTCTTCCCGATGGCCGCACCTCTGCCAATGTGCAGAAGCTGGTGGATCTGCACCAGCGCGCAGGGCAGACGAATGAAGCCCTGAACTGGATCGCTGAATGGAAGAAGCTCTCGCCCGGCGCTGTCACCCCGTGGACCACGGAATCCCGCCTGCTCTCCGATGCCGGACGCGCGGATGATGCCATCAAGGTCCTGCGCGAGGCGTACCGGAAGTTCTCGGACAATCCCGACCTCGCGGCCAGCTTCGGCGATCAGCTCATCGCAGCCGGACAGACGAATGAGGCCATGGACATCTTCGAAGCATGGTATGAGAAGACCGAGGACGTCCCCGGAAAGATGCGCTGGGCAGGCAGCCTGGCGCGTGCCGCTGCGAGCGGCGGCAACACCTCGCAGCTCGTGGATCGTTTCCGCGAGCGGCAGAAGAAGAACCGCCAGTCCGTGGTGCCGTGGATTGCACTGGCGGAGATTCATCGCGCCACTGGAAATACCGAAGGCAGACGCGCCGCCATCATGGAAGCTGCCAATTTGCGTCCGCAGGATCTCGAGCTGCTGCTGGAGCTTGCCCGGCTACAGGAGGAAGATGGTCTGTGGAAGGAAGCGCTGGCCACGCTGGAAACCGCGCGCCCCCTGGACAAGGCCAGCAAAGTGCGGGAGCGGCAGGCGGCAATCCACCTCCGCTACGGAGACGAGAATCTGGGTTATCGCATCCTCTTTGAACTCGCCGGTGGTGATCAGATGGACGCGCGCGGCATCGAGCGCATGGCGGATGGCATTGCTGCACGTGGCGAATGGGAACGCGTCATTGAGTTCCTGGAGCCTCTGGCAACGAAGCATCCCAAAGACTACCGTCTCCGCTTCCTGCAGGCCGTGGCGCTGGAGGAAGCTGGCCGCGAGAAGGACGCCACGCAGATCTTCATCACTCTTTTGCAGCCGATGGAGGAACTTCCCGGCGTGGTCGTGCCACCGGGCGGAGTGAGCGGCACGGGACGCAATCCTTATCAGGACCAGATGCTAAATGCCATGCCTCCCGGTTTGACCGGCTTCATCGAGATGAACCAGACCTGGCACATGGCCTACCGCTACCGCCAGTCGCGCAACAGCGGCAGCTACATCAGCTACGCCTTCCCGGGCATGCCGACCTCCTCAGGATTCGTCACCCTTCCGCCCTTTGCGCTGACCGCCCCCTCCTATGCGGCCGTGCATCTCATCAGCCTGGCGCAGAACCTCAAGGATGCAGAGAAGACGGAGCTCGCCACGCGCCTGAAGCGCATGGACATGAGCGAGGCGGAAATGTTTGTCCATCTGCAATGGGATCCGCAGCGCGGCGGTGTGGTGGTGGATGAAGATTGGCTGAAGGCACATCCGGATGAAGATGCAGCGCTGGCCTGGTGGGTGATGAACAGCATGTCGCGCATGACCAGCATGGGTAGCGCAGACTCCGAGGCCCTGCTGCGCAAGGCCTTCGACCGCTTCCAGAAGCGCTATCCCGGTCTGGCTGCACAGTCCGCCTTCGCCTCGCGCGGCAGCAGCACCAACGAAGGCAAGGCGCTCTACACAGAGGGGCTGAAGTACGTGAATTCGCTGGAGAAGATGGATCTCGTCTGTGTGCAGTCGGTGTTCAACCAGCTCCAACTCCAGCTGCAGCGGGGCGGAGAACTCTCCCCTCTCTCAGACGAAGAAGAAGCCTCCCTCATTGCGCTCGTGAAAAAGCACATCCGTGCCTCGACCGACAAGAATGACGTGATGCGGCCGTGGATGATGTCTTCGCTGGGACGCATGCTCGCGGAGAAGGGGAAGTGGGACGATGCCGTGGAACTTGCGCAGGCGGACCAGGATGCCTTTGAGCAGAGCGCCGGTGGTGGACCCAACCAGCAGTTCCAGCAAATCCAACGCATGTACTATGGCCAGGGTGGCGCCGTGGTCACCGCCATGCAATTCCCCGCGAAGCACCTGAAGGTTTCGCAAACGGCGCTGGGAGTCATGGCCCCGTCCCTGGGAGGTTATATGTTTTCACCTCAGGGAGACAGCTCCATTGGCGAGGAGACTCCGCGCAACGAGCCCATGCTGAAGTCCGCGGTGAAGCTGACGAACGATGCGTTGCGCAATATTGCGCTGCTCGCGGGCGGGGACCGGGATTCATTCTCCAAGTTTGTGGAGGCGAAGGCGAAGGCGGAACCGGAGAATCCGGGGCCTATCCTGCTCGCGGCCTGGTATGCCCAGCAGTCGCAGGATTACCCGAAGGCCATTCAGTGGATGCAGAAGGCACTGGCGCTCACCCTGGACGCCGACGATCGACTGATGGTGGAAAATGCCCTGCTGCACAACGCTGCAGCGAGCCAGACCAACAAAGGCGGCAAGCCGGATCCCGCCATGACA
Organism: Roseimicrobium gellanilyticum; assembly: GCF_003315205.1. Classification (NCBI taxonomy): domain Bacteria; kingdom Pseudomonadati; phylum Verrucomicrobiota; class Verrucomicrobiia; order Verrucomicrobiales; family Verrucomicrobiaceae; genus Roseimicrobium; species Roseimicrobium gellanilyticum. The sequence goes on from NZ_QNRR01000002.1 coordinate 1,138,457, forward strand.
GCCGAGCTGCTGGATGCTGCCAAGGAACTCGCCAAACGACAGTCGCGGAACACGAGCCTGTCGATGAATCAGAAACAAAATCTGGCGCGGGCGATGGACAGCCTGGGCCTCAGCAAAGAGGCGGCGCAACTTCGTACCGTGCCCAAGGTCGCAGGCAGCAGTGGCAGCAGTAGTCGCTCCAGCTATACCAGCAGCAACATCAGCAGCACGCAATCCACCCCCTCCACGGTGGAGCAACTCGCCAACAAGAACCAGCGCGACGCTGCCGCCCGTGAAGCCGTGAAACTCCTGCGCACCGTAGTGCCAGAACTCTTCACCACCAACGCCGAGTATGCAGCCTCCCGTGCGGACGAACTCCTCAAGATCGTGAAGAAGCTTGAACTGGCGCCTGACATCCTGAAAAGCGCCGATCCCGGAGACTCCGCCAGCATGCGCAGAAAACTGGAGTTTGCCGGCCTCAACGAGCTCCTGGGAAGGGAGAAGGAGGCGAGGGATCTCTATGAGGCCGTCCTCGTTGCAGCACCACGCACCACCGAAGCACAGGTGCGCATGATCAGCCTGCTCTCCACCAGTGATTCGGACGCGGCGGCGCAGCGCATCCTTGAGCTGAAGCAGGGCACGCCACTCGCGACGGTGCTGCAGAATCTGGTGCAGACAATGCAGAACAGCAGTGGGCGCGGCGGGCTTTCACGCCGCATCGCCGCCGCACGCACGTTCACTGCCGTGTTGGAGAAGCTCGCCAGCGGCGGAACCAAGTTCCCCCCGGATGTCTCCCTGCCCTACATGGCTGGGGCGTCACGGAGCATCGGCCAGGCCCACTACGGCAACAACTCGGATGACGGCACGGAGCGGGATCCGCGCCTGCCGGATCTGTATTCCGCCACGCTGTACGACGGCACCCATCGCTCGAAGGAAGAAGTCGCCGGGATGAACAGTGCCAAGGGGAAAGAACGTCGCGAGGCTCACGATGCGCTCTGCCGCGCGATGATGAAGGTGCCGGAACTCGCCGAAGATGGTTTCTCTGCTCTCGCCAGCCTGACCATCGCGGAGAAGCAGGACTTTGCCCAGCTGAAGGAATCCGCCACGGCGTGCCTGAAGCTCACCAACGATCCCGCCAATCGCCGGCGCATCGAGAACGCGCGCAGCCAATATGGCTACAGCTACAGTTCCGGTGGTTCCGAGCGCCTGTGGCAGCCGAAGCCTGCCGAGTTTCTCATCTACGCCGCGTGGAAGGAGGGTGCGGAAGAGCGCCTGGAAAAGGAGATCTATCCGCTGGTGGCGGGAAATGCGGACACTTCCAAACAGACACCGCAGCTTGTCTCTGCAAAGGCGTTTGCGAAACTCTGGTTTGGCAAGCCAGAGGAATTCACCACGGCAGCAGATGACTGGGCCAAGGTCGGCAGCTCGAGGAACTCGATGAACCAGATGACCTGGCTCTGGTTCTCCGACGGCGGGTATATGGAGAACTTGCTGCGCTTCGCTGTGGAACGGAAGCTGGAAGTCAATCTGGACGACTGGATGATTGCCAAGATCAAAGGCAGCTTCCGCGAAAACAACCACCTGGATCTCGATTGCATCCAACCCTGGCTGCGCCTGGAAGCCGGAAAGAAGGGCACGCCCGTAGTGGTGGCGTTCATTGAAAAACTGGGAGACAACCTCTTCGGCGACGCGGAAGGAAGGCGCAAGGCAACCCAGGACTTTGTAAGCCAGCGCTATGGCGGCACGAGTTCACAAAGGCAGAATGCCAAGGCTTATAGCTACGGGCAGTTCATTGACGGCCTGCTCCAGGAGGACGGTGTGCCCGGCGCGGCCCTGACTGTAATGATCACCGAGAAGTGGCTCGAAACACCGGCCGCGGCCCAGCAGATCAAATACCGTCTCGATGACGATGGCGTGCTGAATGATTCCAAGGCGCTCTCCCTGGTGCTCAGCCTGCCACCCTTTGGCGCGGAGGCGGCGGAGTTCCGCGCATACACGACGAAGGATCGCTATGTGCCAACCGTGCTGGGCGGACTGCTTTCAGAAATCCGCAAGCGTGACAAGCTGCGCACGGAAATCCTTGAACATCTCAAGCAATCCCCCACCCGCACCTTCGGCACGCAGTTGTCCATCGCCTCACTGGAGCAGAAGCATGATGCAGAGCTGATTGCCTTTGTCACGGCCCGCAGGGACGAGCTCACCAAGCTGAGCACCCCCGCGCAGGATGAACTTCGCGAAGTGCTGAAGCAGGTGTGGCCTGCGCTACAGCGGCCGGAGAACATGCCCCAGGAGCGCCAGGAAGTCCTGCGGCCGCTCTTTGCCGCGGAGATGAAATCCCTCGCGGAACGTCGTGCCATGGTCCTTACCGCGAACACCCTTGAGGAACTGAAGATGGAGGACAGACCCTTCTTCGACTTCCTCCGCGGCGAGTTTGTGAAGCTCGCACAAGAAGGGAAGGACGACGACGCGGTGCAGCTCTTCGAAAAGGGATGCACGCTCATCGAAAAGAAGATGGCTGCCAAAGGCTGGGACGATGGGCAGAACTGGAACGGCTGGACGCCTCGCAGCCAGCTCGCGGATGCGATCATGGACTGGCGCACCGGCTGGGATCTTGTGCGACTGGGCGTGCGTCTCTACAACACGGACACCACCGGCAAACTGCAGCACCCCGGTCACCCGAACTCCAATCAGTGGAACAAGACGGTGCAGGACTCCTGGAAACGCGAGGGCGGCTACTGGAGGCCCGAGACGGCCCTGCATGTGACACTCAGCCGCATCAACGGGAACCTCAAGGGGCAGAACTCCGCCATCCTCATGCCAATGCTGGCCAACCTGGTGGCGCAGATGCCTCTGCGGCTCCGTGGTGGTGTGGTCACCTGGGCGGAAGGTGAGGGAGCCAAGAAACCCTACGCCGCGCTCTCCAAACACCTGGCAGTTGCAGCGCGTTTCCAGAACTTCACCTCCCCGGGCAAGAAGGTGGTGCTCGGAGCGGATGGCAAACGCCCCGAAGACCCCGCCATGCCCTCCATGCGGCAGGAAGATTGGGACTACCTGCTGGGCGTGATGGAAGACGCCTCGCTGAATCCCCGCGTACGCCTCGCCCTTGCCAACTGGATCTGCCACTACGGCCGCGAGGAGGTGGACAGCCGCATGGTGTACGCGACGGTGAGACTCTCCGTGGAAGGTCTGCGCAACTCGTGGGCGCACAGTGCCTATCACCTCGCCTCGGCGGTGCGTTGTTTCAATCAAGAGCCCGCCAATGAGGCGTGGAAGGCGCTGGCCAAGGACGTGTGGGATGCCTGGGTGGTGCGCAATGCGCGCAATCAGGAGTCCTCACGCATGGGCCGGGCTTATGATCCCGCGGAGACTGCTGTCTTCGCCATGTGGGAACTGGCGGTGCGCGCCCGTGAGAAGTCGTGGCAGTCGCGCCTGCGCACGGAATTCCGCACCACGCTGGATGACAGCTACCTCACCTTCGCGGCAATGGCGCGGCAGGAGGACTTTGAGGGTGCTACGGAATTCCTCCGCGCGCAGTGGAAGGATCTCACCCAGTGGATTCCGTTCTACGATTCGCTGGACACGGCCAGCAACGACAACAATCAGGCTGAGGGCGTTGCTACGATGCTGAATACGACGGCGCGGGACAAGTTCCTCGTGGCCTGCAAGGATCCTGAACTGGCCGAGTTGGGCCGCATTTTCATGGATGTGGGAAATGATCCACCGCAGGGCTATCGTGAGCGCTTCAGTGGTCCGCCAGACTACCGTGCCCGCAGAGATCTGGCTGCGGAAGCTTTCCGTCCGGAGGTCATCAAGGATGATGCCATGCGCGCCCGCGCCACCGGCTGGCTCTTTGGCGCCTCCGCCGCGAATGACAAGACAGCTCCCGTGGTGGCAGCACTTGCTTCCAAGGTCGACGTGAAAGCACTGCCCTCCCAGAATGAATCCCAGAAAATGCGCTGGCAAATCCTGATGCCTCTGCTGGACAGCCACAACAAGGCGCTCACGGGTGACTGCAAGGCCTTCGATACCTTCTACGAGACCGTGCACCAGCACTCGGGGTGGGACGAGTGGCTGCGGGATAACATCAAGGAATACTCCGGACGCATGGTGCTCTCCCGTACCCGCCTTTTCTGGAGAAGCCAGCCACCCGCCAAGGCTTCTGACATGCTGCCCCTGACAGATACCATCCTCAAAAGCTATGCGAGCAACGATGACACCCAGATAGGTGATGCCATCGGTGTGCGCACCGCCATCTACCTGTATGACGGTGATCTGGAAGGACTCGCGAACTGGCGCAAATCGCTTTCCAAGGAACACGCCGCTCAATTCGTAGACCGGTACCGCACGCAAAGCTCGCTCTTCATCACCCTGGGTGACCTGTGCGGGCGCAATCCGAAGGTGCGGCTGCCGCTGGAGCGCCGCCTCGCGCTGGTCGAGGCTGCGGTGAAGGACGAGTGGACCCAGAAGATTGCCAGGACAAATCCGGGTGCTTCCTTCAAAATGCCCATCCTGACCGGGAAAACGAACCTGCTCAGCAAGCCCGAACTCATCGAACACGGGATGAAGATCGCCCGCCTCATCCCCCGGGAGGGCCGCTCCTTCTATGAGATGGCAGACTGGTTTGAGGAGGAGGGACTGGCAGAGCAGACCCTGGCCGCACTCGATGCCGTGCTCGCCGAAGTAGGTGGCAACCAATCCCTGCGCAATCCGGCGCTCATCCGCAAAGCCGAGACGCTGGACAACATGGGGAGGAATGCCGAGGCCATGAAGGTGCTGGAAGGAATGGACATCGCGAAACTCCCTGTGGGTCTGCGCCTCCAAGTCGAACGGCTTCAGCGAAAAGAGCAGGAAGCTGCCAAGAAAGCGGCGGCTAAGCAGTAATGCGTAAGTGAAGAAAAAAATGTGAATGAACCAGCCCCAAGGTCCGTCGAAGCAGGACGTTGGGGCTGGTGAGCCCCACCTGAAGCCCGGATTGTAAAATTTCCGCAAAAGTACCGCGAGTCGTTTCCCGCCTTGCCGCCGTGAGGTTCATCTGGTATTTCTAACCATCTCGTAATAAAAACCGAGCAATCCAAAGAACGCCATGGCAGCCCACGATCGCATTGCCTTGTTCATTGCCACAGTTCGCGCCCGGCTTGAGCAGGCGCGAGGTGTCCGGCTCTTCTCCATCATCCTCCTGGCGGTCCTGATCGCGCTCACGGGGTGGTGCCTGTTGTGGGTGTTGCAAGGGTATGCCGTGCCTCGCATGGGCTACCTGATCGCGACCCTGGCAGTGCCAGCGCTGGCCATTGCCGCCTGGATGATTCGCCGCACGACCGAGGCCAGAGCCGCACATGTGGCGGACGACCATTTCGGCCTGAAGGATTCGCTGACCTCCTACCTCGGCTTCAGCCGGGAGCACCGCGAGGGTGAGCTCTACGCCTTGCAGGCGGTGCAGACCGCCGAGCGCGTGCAGGCCCTGGATGCCCGCTCCATCTCGCTGGCCTGGCCACGCCGGCTGCTCTCCATCTCGGCCATCCTGCTGGTGGCCTGCGTCGCCATGGGTTTCCGGAAAGCCACGCCCTTCGTGATGGAGAAGCTGGCTCTCGAAGTGGAGACCACCAAGAAGACCGAGGAGATCAACAAGGAGCTCGAAGAGGAAGTGGAAGAGCTCATCAAGAACGCGTCCGAAGATGAGAAGGAACTGCTGAAGCCCGACGAATGGCGTCAGTGGGTGAAGGAACTCAAGGAGACCAAGGACCAGAAGGAAGCGATGCGGCAGTACGCGGAGCTGGAGCGCAAGCTGCAGGAGGCCGCCCAGAAGCTCAGCCAGCGTGAGCAGGAACACCTTCTCGCGAAAGCTGGTGAGGAACTGAAGCAGGAAGCCGAGCTGCGTGAAGTAGGCCGCAAGCTGGAGGAGAAGAACTACCGCGATGCCGCCGCCGACCTCCAGAAGATGGAGCTCAAGGCGGACGTGACAAAACCTGACGAGGCGCGCAAGGAACTCGCGAAGCTGAAGGCTGCCGCGCAACGCATGGCCGCGGCCGCACGCAACTTCCAACAGCGCACGGGCAAGCAGGGCAACGGCAACAAGAGCTCCCAGTCCCAAAGCAACCCGAACAACAACGGCCAGTCCGGGCAGCAGAGCCAGGCGGAAGGCCAGCAGGGCGAAAGCTCCCAATCCTCCATGGACCAGCAGATGGCCTCGCTAGACGAAGCCATGCAGCAGTATGAAAAGGCGCTGAGCCAGAAGCAGAGCGAGAGCCAGTGCAAGAGCGGTCAGAAGAACGCCAACCAGAAGCTGGGCCAGCTCTGCCAGAGCATGTGCAAGTCTGCCGGTCAGCGCGACCTGATGAAGAAGCTCATGAAGCTGGGTCAGTGCGCGGGCCAGTGCCAAGGCTACCTGGGCAACAAGGAATGCCAGTCACTCGCCCAGTGCATGGGCAACAAGCCCGGCGGCAAGAAGGCCGGCTGGGGCAGTGTGGAATCCCGCCGCGCCGAAAGCGAACCAACGATGGACAATGGCAACCGCGACCAGCTCGAGGGCATCAAGGGCAGTGGTCCGGCGAATACCAGCATCGAAGCCGCAGACAGCGGCACCGGCACGGCCACGCGTCAGGTGAAAGCCACGGAGCGCGAATGGAAACGCCAGCTTGAGTCCTTCATCCAACGCGAAGACGTTCCCGCCGAAGTGAAAGAAGGCGTGAAGGAATACTTCAAGGGCATCCAGGAGGTGGGCGCGGAGAAGAAGACTGAAGCCCAGAAGTAGGGCGGCTGGAGTGGGTGGAATGGGTTGTTGGAGCGCTTGGCCAGTTCGAGCCAAGTAATCAGTAGGTCAGTGTCCAGTAATCAGAAATGAAGTCCAACTCCATGACCCTCTGCCCCCTTCGAACACACCAACAGGCTCTGAAATCACTGCCTTCTGAACACTGATTACTGTTTACTGAACACTGGTTACTTCTTGCCACTCCCACCACATCAAGTCTCCCGCAATGTCTCTCCCCCACCCTCCCGATACCAAGGCTGCTGTTTCCCATTTCCACGACTCGTTTAACAAGCTCCGAAGCGAAGTCTCGAAGTTCATCGTTGGGCAGAAGGACATCATCGACAGTGTGCTCACCGCCGTGGTGTGTGGAGGCCACGTACTCCTGGAAGGTGTGCCAGGCCTGGGCAAGACGGCGCTGGTGAATACGCTGGCGCGTGCCCTGCACCTGAAGTTCCAGCGCATCCAGTTCACGCCTGACCTGCTCCCTGCCGATATCGTGGGCACGCAGATCCTCGTGGAGAAGGATGGCAAGAAGGTCTTCGAATTCCAGCCCGGCCCCGTCTTCTGCAATGTGCTGCTGGCGGATGAAATCAACCGCGCCACGCCGAAGACACAGTCCGCGCTGCTGGAGACCATGCAGGAGAAGTCCGTCACCGTGGCGGGCTCCACGCACAAGCTCGACAAGCCTTTCTTCGTGCTGGCAACGCAGAACCCCATCGAGCAAGATGGCACCTATCCGCTGCCGGAAGCACAGCTCGACCGCTTCTTCTTCAAGCTCTTCGTCCCCGTGCCGAATCACGCGGACTTCGTGGAAATCCTCAATCGCACTGGCGGCGTGGAACTGCCCGCCATCAGCGCAGTGGCCAACGGTGACGACGTGCTTAAGATGGGTCAACTCGTTCGTGAAGTGCCGGTGGAAGCCTCGGTGCAGGACTACCTGGTGCGGGTGGTGCGCGCCACGCATCCCTCGGATGCACAGGCCACGGACCGCGTGAAGAAGTATGTGCGCCACGGGTCCTCCCCGCGCGGTGCGCAGACCATCCTCGCCGCAGCCCGTGTGCATGCCCTGCTGGATGACCGCTATCACGTCGCGCGTGAGGACATCGCCAAGGCCGCCATCCCGGCCCTGCGCCACCGCATTCTCCTCTCCTTCGAAGGTGAAGCCGAGGGCGTGAAGACGGATGAAGTCATCGCCGACGTGCTGGCCAAGGTGAAGGAATAGGCATCAGCGAGGGGCGGTATGAACACCTACTTGCAGAAGCGCTGGAGTGGAAGCGTCACGAATCCGTCTGAGTCAGACATGCGAACTGCACTGGCTGAGCTCAGCACGCACGATCCTGAACATCCTGATTGCTGGCTGTCTGATGAGAATGGCTGGACCATTTCAACAAACGAAGCCGGTACGATCGTCCTCGAAAATGCCGAAACCGACGAGGGTCCATGGCACATTCCGAACTCCGATACAGACATGGTGCTGACTCTCTGGAAGCACCTCAGCGCTGGTGAAATGGAATTGGTGAGATCGCATCCCTGGAAAAGCGGTTATCAGCCCTAACGCATTGCCACCGGCCTCCTGCCCAAATCCTCCTCATGCTTACAGACCCCGCCTTCATCCGCCGCCTAGAGTCGCTCTACCTTCTGGCACGGAAGATTCTTGGCGGCTCCCTGCAGGCGGATCGTCGCAGCACGAAGAAGGGCGCCGGCATCACCTTCGCCGACTATGCGCAGTACTCGCTGGGCGATGACTACCGCTCCATCGACTGGCGCGTGTATGCAAAGTTCGAGTCACTGCTCATCAAGCTCTTCGAACTCGAAGAAGACGCCACCATCTACCTGCTGATTGATTGCAGTCCCTCGATGGCGAGCAAGCAGCAGTATGCGAAGGAACTCACCGCAGCGCTCGGCTACATCGCACTGAATACGCTCGACCGTCTCGCGGTGTATGGGCTGGCGGACAAGCTGCGACCGCTCTTTGACCCTACGCGTGGGCGCAATCAAGTCATCCCGTTCCTGCGCTCCCTCGATGCCGCGCCCTCATTTGGCGTAGACACGGACCTGACGGCCTGTGCGCGAGAGTTCGAGGCGAGGCATCGGCGCAAAGGTCTCGTGTGTGTCATCTCGGATTTTCTTTTCCCTGGCGGCTACGAAGAAGGCCTGAGCCGCTTGCAGTGGCACAAGCACGAGGTCTTCTGCTTGCAAACGCTGGACGACAACGACCTGAAGTGCGCATGGAAGGGCGATGTAACCCTGGAGTGTGTGGAAACGGGAGCCTCGCAGAAAGTCACCGTGTCTCCACGTGAAGCGAAGATGTACGAAGAAGCCGTCGCGGAATGGAATGCTGGATTGCAGCGCACGTGCGCGAAGCGGGGTCTTGGCTTTGTGAGCACCACGACGGAGCGGCCATTTGATGAAGTGATTCAGGATCTTCTGAGACGAGGGGGATTGGTCGGATAAGGAGTAAACAGTAATCAGTGTTCAGTAATCAGAAGCATCTCTAAATTCTATGGAACTGGAATATGCGCGCAGCTTTCATGAACTGGTGGTCTACCAGAAGGCGCGATTGTTGCAGAAGGAGGTTTTGGACTTGTCTCGTGGGTTTCCAGATTTCGAGCGCTACGGCCTTACGGATCAAATACGGAGAGCTTCGCGTTCCATCGGAGGCCAGATTGCGGAAGGCTGGGCGAAGCGAGCCTACCCGCGCCACTTTGTCAGCAAGCTAACAGATGCCGACGGAGAACAGCTTGAAACGCAGCACTGGCTCATCACCTCAGTAGATTCGCAATACGTCTCCCGGGAGACCGCTGCGCCATTTTATCAACTCTGTCTGGAGATTGGTCGCATGCTTGGCAAGATGATCCTGCGTCACAAGGATTTCTGCCAACCTAGTTCAGCCATCCTTCGGGAAGACTTCGAAGAATTTTTTGCACCCTACAATCCTAATCATCATCCCCTAAACGCAATCAATCTAGAGTTCTCCTCCACCATCTCATACTGATTACTGAACACTGGTTACTGCTTACTTTCGGATGTCCCTCCTCGCTCCCGCCTTCCTCTGGACACTTGCGGCACTCGCGCCGCTGGCGGCGATTTATTTCCTCAAGGTCAGGCCACGGAAGAAGCCGGTGACGGCCTACTTCCTGTGGCAGAAGATTTTTACGGAGAAGAAGGCATCGGCGTTGTTCAATAGATTGCGGGATGTGCTTTCGCTCATTCTGATGGCGCTGGCGTTTGCGGCGGTGGCATTTGCGTTGGCAGAGCCCGACTTTGCTGGAGATGAACGCAAGGACCTGCTCATCGTCGTGGACCATTCAGCCTCCATGTCCGCAAAGGAAGGCACGAGCACGCGCTTGGAACAGGCGAAGGCCAAGGCGAAGGCGCTCATCACGGGACTCAACGGTACGCAGCGGGCGGCGGTGGCCACATTCGCCTCTGAGACGGAGATGCGCGCGCATCCCACGCGGCATCGCAAGTCGTTGCTGGATGCAGTGGATGCCATCGGACCGACGGAGCTTCCCTCGCGAGTGGAGGCGCTGCGCTCGCTCCAACCGGGGAATGAGTGGATGAAGAACACGCGTGTGCTGCTCATCACGGATGGATGCCTGGATGATGCGGCGCGGTTGCCGCAGGTGGAGGTCATCAAGATCGGCGGCGAGGTGACGAACGTGGGACTCGCGCGGGCGGACCTGCGGGCGGTGCCTGGAGGTGTGGAGCGGCTGGGGCTTTTCCTTCTTCCCGTTTCCTCTTCCAAAGAGCCGGTGAAGACGGACATCACGCTCACCCACATGGACAGCAAGCGCATGGTGAAAGTCATCCCTGTGACGCTGAATGCCGGTGACAACGCCCCGGTGACACTGACGCTCGATGATGCGCCGAGTGGCCGATGGACGGCTTCTCTTGGCCTTGATGATGCGCTGACCACGGACAACACGGTGAACCTCTATGTGCCGCCGCGTGAACCGGTGCCTGTGGGTGTGCTCGCGGAGGACGGATTCTTCCTCCAGCATGTGGTGGCGGCCTTCGACCGCAGTGACCAGATGCTGACACTGGCGCAGGATGCGAAGAGTGCGCGCATCTTCCTCGCGCGTGGCAAGGCTCCGGAAACAGCGAGCGCCATTGTGTTCCAGCCACAGGGTGAGTCGCCCTTCTGGTCACAGGTCGGTGAAGAGATTCTCAACCCCGTGCCGAAGATTGTGGCGAAGGACCATCCGCTGCTGCGGTATCTCGATGCGGAGACCATCAACTTCGCCGGAGCTCGCAAGCTCACTGCGCCTGCCGGTGCCGTGGTGCTGGTGGCGGATGAAGGGGGCACGCCGCTCATCCACCTGATGCGTCAGGGTGAGCAGATGGTGTGCGTGGTGAATCTCGACCCCATCGTGGCGCAGTTCTACCTCTCAGCGTGGTTCCCTGTGATGGTGCACAATGGTACGGCACACCTGACCCATCGCGAGGGTGCACCTCCGGCCACAGTACCCACGGGCGGCAGTCTCCGCGTACCCGGACTCGCAGAAGGCGCGACGGCAACGATGAAGTCCCCCTCCGGCACGGAAACGACCATCACTGGACCTGATACGGGTGAGTTGCTGGAGAGCGGCTTCTACGAAATCGCGCACGCCGGCGGCGCCTGGAGCGCGGGATGCTCGCTGGTCTCGCCTGAAGAGTCCCAATTACAAAATGATACACTCAAGGACACCGCGAAGCCCATTGCCAGCGGACAATCCCCCTCCTACTGGCTCCTCGTGCTGGGCGTGCTGGTGGTGGCAGGCGAGTCGGTCCTTTATCACCGGAGGAAGGTAGGCTAGGCGCACATGGACTTCACCACCCTCTCACCTCTCTTCTGGCTGCTTGTTCTCGTCGGTGTTGGCGCAGGCTTCTACCATTCGCTGGTGGACCGGCCCACCGGGCTGCGCACTGCATCCTTTGCACTACGCATCCTGGGCATCATTCTTCTGGTCCTTGCCCTTTGCCAGCCCTTCGCCGGAGACAAGACGGACGAAGCGCACGTGGTCTTCCTGGTGGATGTCTCGCAGTCCGCCGACCTGCCCTCGGCCAAGGAAGCGCTCAATCAGGTGGATGCCGGCATCAAGGCGCTGCGTCGGCATGACACCCACTCGCTCTTCGCCGTGGCGGATGGTCTGCGAGAGAAGCCACTGGAAGACTTCCGCACGATGCTGGACGCATGGATGAAGGGTGTGGCGGATGACGCCTTCCGCGCGCATTCGCGCCTGGGTGACTCCATGCTCGCCGCGCGTCTTGCATTCCCTGCGGGCAAGGCGCGGCGTCTGGTGCTCTTCAGCGATGGGGTGGATACGGAGGACGGAGTGGACGCCGCCCTCACCCAACTCAAAGCGGAAGGCGTGGATGTGAAGTTTGTCCCGCTGAAAACGCTGAGCCAGCCGGAAGCGGTTCTGCTGGGTGTAGACAGCACTTCGCCCTTCGCCTTCCATGGCGAAGTGCTGCGTCTGACCGCGCGCGCCATGGCCAATCAGCCCATGAATGCGAAGGTCCGCCTGCTGAACAAGGGCGTGGCCGTGCAGGAGAAGACCGTGGCGCTCAAGCCGGGTGAAGAGGCGAAGGTGTGGTTCGACACGGAGATGACCACGCCCGGTCCCAGTGTCTGGAGCACCGAGCTTATCCCGGACAAGGATCACTTCCCCATCAACAACCAGGCCACCACCACTATCACCGTGCGCGGCAAGCCACGTGTGCTCATGCTGCACGAGGATGAGAAGAAGATGCGCGCCTTCACCCGCTCGCTGAAGGAGCAGGATTTCGATGTGGATCTGCGCGGCAAGCGAGGTCTGCCGGAGAGCATGGAGGAGCTTCTCGCGTTTGATGCCATCATCATCGCGAATCTCTCCGCCACGGACATGACGCCACGCCAGATGACGCTGCTGCGCAGTTATGTGGCGGACTTTGGTGGCGGCCTGGTGATGCTGGGCAGTGAGAACAGCTTCGGTCTCGGGGGCTACTACAAGACACCGGTGGAGGAAGTGCTACCGCTTGTCTCAAGGTTCGAGAAGGAGAAGGAGAAACCCTCGCTGGCCATGGTGCTCGTGATCGACAAATCCGGTTCCATGGAAGGCACGCCGATCGCACTTGCGCGACAGGCCGCGAAGAGCGCCGCAGAACTGCTCGGCCCGCAGGACCAGATTGCAGTGATTGGCTTTGATAGCGACGCGCAGGTCATCTGCGAAATGACACCGGCTTCGCAGCAAGGCACCATTCAGGCGTCCATTGATTCGCTCGCGGCTGGTGGTGGCACCTACATGTATCCCGGCATGGTGATGGGCAAGGAGATGCTGGAGCGTACGACGGCGAAGGTGAAGCACATGATCTGTCTCACGGATGGACAGACGAACGAGGCAGACCACCTCGGCCTCACACAGCAACTGGTGGATGGTGGTGTGACGGTCTCCACTGTGGGCCTCGGTGATGGCGCGGCGCGTGAACTGCTGCAGCAGATTGCCGAAGCGGGACGTGGTCGTTATTACGAAAGCAATGACCCGGCCTCACTGCCGCAGATTTTCACCAAGGAAACGACGCAGGCTTCCAAGTCTGCCGTGCAGGAAGGCCTGTTCCAACCCATCGAGATCACCGAGCACCCCATGCTGGCAGGTTATGATGCCGACAGCCTGCCGGTGGCGCTGGGATATGTGATGACGGAAGCCAAGCCTGCCGCGCAGGTGCTGCTGGCTGCGGAGCATGGTGACCCACTGCTGGCGGTGGGACGTTTCGGTCTGGGCATCGGTCTCGCGTACACGTCTGACATCACGGAAGTGTGGGGCGGTGAGTGGCTCGCGTGGGATGGCTGCGGCCGCTTCTGGGCGCAGGTGTTGCGCGGTGCACTGCGCAAGACGGACGTCGAGGGCCTCGAAGCACGCGGTACCACACGTGATGGCGAATGGATTCTCGGCATCGAACGCCGTGGTCCGGACAACGCTCCCGTGAGCCTCATCAACTGGAATGCCCAGGTGTTGGATGAAAATGGCAACACGCAAGACGTGAAGATTCGCGAGACCGGTCTCGGCCGTTATGAAGCTCGCGTACCCATCGGAACGCGCAAGCACCTGAGCCTGCGGTTGCACGACAAAGATCACGACAAGCTGGAGGTGAAGCACTACCACGCGCCCTATCCTGCCGAGTATCGTCTGCAGTCGAAAGCACCAGAGTCGCTGCTTGCGCTTACAGGTTATCAGCCGGACCAGATTGTCGCCGGATTGAAGCCTGCGGAACAGCTCAAGCCCATCGGCCACTGGTTTGCGTGGACGGCGCTGCTGAGCTTGTTGCTCGGGGTGATGCTCAGGAGGGTGTGATGGCGGACATCACACCTTCGCCAGCGCCCGTCTCAGCTCCGGACTGCGCAGCGTGATCTCCGTGACTTCCGGAGGACATTGCACGCGCAGGGGGACGCCCACGGTGCCGATGCCGCGATTCACGTAGAGGCGCACGGTGCCCACGTTGTAAGCACCGGCGAGGTACTTCTTCCCCCACTTCGCGCGGCGATGGATGGAAGGTTGCAGACCCATGAAGCGGACCTGGCCGCCATGCGTGTGGCCGGAAAGCTGGAGTGCATGCACTTTGGCTTCCGCAAGATCATCCGCCACATCCGGCTCGTGCATCATCATGACGAGGGGCTGATTCTCCCGCCACGAGTCCAGCGTGGAGCGCAGGTGTGGGCTGGAGACATAGCGTGAATCCATGCCAGCGAGATGGAGCACGCCCTTGTCTGTGTGGATGGCGCGGCACACATTGCGCAGCACCGGCATGCCCTTCTGCTCCAGGGCGTATACCACGTTCTCATGCCCGGATTGGAAATCGTGATTCCCCAGGGAGGCATACACACCATGGGGCGCCTTCAACTCAGAGAGTATCTCAGCGAGCTTCCCAGCGGGTCGTGCGTTGTACGTGACGAAGTCACCGGTCATCGCGACCAGGTCAGGCTGCAGGGAATTGCAAAGCCTGACCACGCGCGCGATCTGCCGGGCCGTGGTGTAGGGCTCCAGATGCAAGTCGCTGATTTGCGCGATGCGGAAGCCATCCATCTGAGGTGGGAGATTCGGCAACTCCACGGACACACGCACGATGCGAGGACCGGTTTCCTTCACCTGCTGACCGGGGCGGAGGTCGATGCTACCGGACTCGAATTCACCATCCTCGGCGCTGGCGGTGGATGCCCAACCCACGGCAAGCGTGGCGGCGGATTGACCGAGGAAACGGCGTCGCGAAAGCCACTGCCTCATGGGCAGGCCACTCTTGCGCGCCAGGGAACGTTCCGGCGTGGATTGGGGGGAGTTGGAGTGCAAAGTGCGATGTGGTCACCAAGCCACCCTGACGGTGGCAGAGGTACGGCAATGGAGACACTTTGACGAGCCGGACGTTCAATCCAGCTCGTGACCATGATGTCACATGAGCTTACCTGCGATGACGCCAGTCCATGTCGCTGTCTGGCAGATCGCGGTCTCCCTGATCATCTTCTTCCTCTGCGTCATGGGGTGCACCGGCATCGATACCGCGCATCAGGAGAATGCCATCCAGCTCCCGGCCTGCTTTCAGCATGCAGTGAACCGTGGCGGCCCGCACTTCATGGTTGCCGGGCCAGCGAAGCACCAGGTTCCTGCCGAGTTCCGCGCCCTCATCCCACCAGTGGAAATGCAGGCAGAGATTCATGCACGTTGCCATGTAGGGAAAAGTGGTGCGCAACTCCTTGGGCACGGATCGCAATTCCTCCCGCGCTTCATCGAGCATGCCGAGGGTGATGTAACCTTCGCACCGTTCCAGTGCGGAGTTCATATCGATGATTTCATCGGGTCCAATTGTCATCGCGACCTCCTTGGTTTTACTATTAGTTCGATCACGATACGGGTGATGGATGCTCACGGGCGATATGCATCACCTATCACGGTGATACATTTCATGCATCCACACGGCTGAAGGGCAGTGAGAAGCGATTGGGCTTCGAAAATTGGACGCGGCCTTGCAGCCTACATCCCTGCCAGCATGGCCCTGCCTGCCTCCACATCTCTGGCGATTTGGGCCTTCAACGCATCCAGCCCGGAGAACTTCTGCTCGTCACGGAGTTTTTCGATAGAGGCAACTTCGAACTGTGCACCGTAGCAGTCGCCGGTGAAGTCCAGGAGATGCACTTCCAATGAGCGCTCGCCTTGCGATTCCACGGTAGGTCGCACGCCGAGGTTGGCGACTCCGGGCAGCACATCCTTGGGTGCGGCGATGCCACCACCGCTGAGCCAACGCACGGTCACGGCGTAGACACCATTGGGAGGGAGTTCTTCATTCTCCATGGCGACGTTTGCAGTGGGGAATCCAAGCTGATTACCAAGATGCCGGCCATGCACCACCTCGCCCATCACGGTGTAGTCACGGCCCAGAAGCTGGCGGGCGCGTTTGAAGTCGCCACCTCGCACCGCCTCACGCACGAGCGTGCTGCTCACCACGGTGCCCTGCGCCTTCACCTCAGGCACGCCATACACGCCGAATCCGTGAAGTTGTCCCAGCTCCATGAGGTGGTGGATGTTTCCTCCCCTGCCCTTGCCAAAGCTCCACGTGTAGCCCACGGAAATGAATCCGAGTGGATTGCAGGCGCCGGTCAGGGCCTCGATGAATTGTTGCGCGTCCATCTTCGCGAAGTCCTCGTCAAAGGGACACACCAGCGTATGCGTGATGCCGAGGTCCTCGAGGATGCGCAGCTTGTGCCGGGTGCTGCACAGGAGACGTGGTGCGGCCTCAGGGCGCAGGACTTTGAGCGGATGCGGGTCGAAGGTCATCACCACCGCAGTGCCACCGTGTTTCTCCGTGTAGACCATGGCCTCGCGAATCACTTCCTGATGCCCGAGGTGTACGCCGTCAAACACACCGATGGCGAGTGCGAGTGGGCCGGGCAATTTGGCGAGGTCGTGAATGGAAGTGAGGTGATGCACGGGAGGCGGTGATGCGGTGCGACAGTAAGCGGTACGACGGTGAGACGAGGAAGGCCGTTACGGGTGGTCAGTAGTCAGTAGTTAGTAGGAGGTTGGGAGAAAGTCCACATACCGGGTGCACTATCTTGTGACGCACCAGGCCACGCCCGACCAACCGAGGATGGCCACGAGGCTCAGCCATACCAGGGAGAGGCGCGAGTAGAAGACGAGGAATGCGCATGTCGCCGCGAGGAAGCTTGAGGTCATGACCAGAAGCATGCTTGGCCCGAGGGTTTCCGGGTACTTCTCACCCACGGACTTCCAGAACTGGAACACGCCAAAGCCGACTCCAAAGAGGACACCGAACACTGCGAGCAGGCGCATGGTGGGTTCGATGGTGGATTTCATGCGGGATGGTTGCGGGAGAGGCTACGGCTTCTTAAAGCGGGAGTCCAATGAACTCACGAGGATGGGTGGCCAGGAGAGGACGCACTGAATGATGACCAAATTCACTCCCATTTCACGCGAGCTTCATAAGGACTTCACAGCTTCTTGGGACACTGCGCTCATGACCAAGAAGAGCCTCCTTCCTGTCCTGCTCGTGCCTACGTGCATCTTATCGATTCCCGCAGCGGCGATGTTGTTCCGGGTGGAAGGGTGGGCTTGGGGTGTGGCCGATTTCATCGTGATGTGGGTGCTCATTGCCAGCGTGATCCTCACGTACAAGCTGGTGACAAGGAAGGCGGCGGGAGGAAGCTACCGGTCCGCCACGGGTGTGGCCCTGTTTGCGGGCCTTGCGCTTGTCTGGGTGAATGGGGCGGTGGGGCTCATCGGGAGTGGGGAGAATCCGGCGAACCTTCTCTATGCCGGTGTACTTGCCATTGGTGTGATTGGGGCGGTGAAGGCGCGGTTTGAACCTCTGGGTATGGGCTGGACGTTGTTCGTGATGACGTTTGCGCAGCTTCTCGTTCCCTTCGTGGCTCTGATGGTAAGGCCCGGCGATTTCAGCCCTGGGGTGCTGCCGGTGCTTGGACTGAACGGGGTCTTTGTGTTGCTGTTTGCGGGTTCCGCGTTGCTGTTCTGGAGGGCGGCAAGAAAGGGTGACTGTACCCGAACGAAAATGGTCGCATGAGCTGTCCATACAGAACGAATGGATGCGAAAGGACAGGCCCTATGATGCTTGGTGATGCTGCCACTTCTATCTGCGTCGGCGACATCGTCTATGAGGCCACGATGAGAGCGAACCACAGCATCGAGAGTGCGCGAGATGAATTCAAACGCAGTGTAAATCCAGACGAGTTGCGTTCTTGGGTATTGGCGCAATTCAGGAAGCATCCCGGAGGCGGATGCATCGAAGAAGCCGTACACGACTGGCCCGAGACTTTTCCTCAACTACCAACGAGGCGCTTTCTTTTGAGCCTCTATCCCTCTAGCAAGCCACACGGCTTTGAGCCCCGACTGGAAGCACGTTTGAGATGGGGCTTTTTCGACCAGAACCTGACGGTGACGGTTCTACTGAAATCCGACGGTACGCCTGCGGATGTGGAGGATGAGGAGTGGCTACCCACTGCTCAGAAGTGGGCCAAGGGAATTTCATTCCGCCAGCCCCACAACGATTGAGCACCTCAAAAGTATGCCGTGAACCACTCCCTGCACGCTCATCAATACCTCCCACAGCTTGGAAACAGCAATGGCCCGGGCTCGAAAAGAAGCGGATTCGGCTGCCTGGTAGCAGTGTTGGTTTGTGCGGCACCAGTCATTTGGATGGCCTCTATGCTCATATGGCCATCTTACCAAGCGAACCGGGCTCGCGATGAATTTAAGAGCACCGTGAATCCCGATGAGCTGCGTGCGTGGGCGCTGTTCCAACTGAGCAGGCATCCCGAAAGTGATTACGTCAGAGATGCCGCAAAGGAGTGGCCGGCGAATTTCCCACATTTCCGCGCGGACAGCTTCCACCAGTTTCTACATCACGCGAATGAGAGTGAGGGACCCAACGGCAGGAGAGGCGTCATATTGGCGTGGAGCTTTCGCAACCAAGACCTGACGATCGCAGTTTGGCTCAATCCCGATGGACGGCCGCCGAGATAGGAGATGATCCAAGGCTGTGGTCAAAGGGAATCATCATCAGGCGGTCCATCTGGCAGTGAGCATTTCCAAGTTTTTACATAGAATCGAGTACGATACTGCAGTGAGAGGCGGGTAGGAAAACCCGCCAAACGCTGTCCGGTCAGGAGACCGACTTCCTGTGCACGCTCCGCCTTCGACTGCCAGGCTTTTCAACCTTGTGCACCAATGTGTCTCCTGATATCCCTGTAGCCACCCGCACGTTTTTTAACCAGCATGCGGCATTCAGGAAGTCACCTCATCTCACTCCCTCTGCAAATGAAATTAAACGCCTGCGTGTCGTTCCTGTGCGGGTGCTTTGTCACCCTTGTCGCCTGGTTTGGTTTCATCCATCTGCCACTAGCGAAAAGAAATGCGGACATTTTCGGTCACTGGGAAGGTCCGGCTGGCGGAATTTGGTTTGACGCGTCGGGCCGGTACTTCCAGTTGGATATCATGCATACGTTCTTTTATGGTCATTGGACGAGCAAGAGCAGCGACACGTGCCATCTACAATTCTACGACCTTCTAGGAGAGAAGCCTGTCACAGACCGCGTCGATATGCAGGGCACCGTCACCTTGGAGAGCAGCGGTTCGAATCCAGTAGCGGTGATTACCATACCTGATGGCACGACGCTCAGGTTCACCTATGCAGGTCCTCCGAGCGATGATATGAGCGGAATAGATACCTCCATGAAGGAACTTCAGGATCAATGAGGATGACCTGTGAGCAGCCGAAAATGTGATACTGCACCAAGGCCCGACGCATCGCCTTGGGATGGAGTGGACTCACATGTCTCACGTTTTGCTCCATGAGAGCAAAGCACATCAGGACAAGAGCACTCCCCTTTTTCGTTCTCTTGCGCCTATTCTCTCAAGCGGGCACCAAGCGATGCCGCAGACCCACTGACTCGCGAAGGGAATCCTCCTTCGTCGGGCTTCGCTAACGCGAGCCATGTTGAATGCGGCACGACTCCACCACCGCACCACTTACCGCTCACCGCCGCACCGGACAAACTACACCCCGCGCAGCTTCGACACATCATACAGCGAGTACATGCTGCTGATGACCTCTTCGCGGCGACCTTCCTTCAAAGCATCGAAGGTGGTGAACTTGCCGGGGACGAAGGTGAAGTGGCCGGAGCGGGTGCGGCGGAGGGCGCTCAGATGGGCGCCACAGCCGAGACGCTGGCCGAGGTCATGCGCGTAGGTGCGGACGTAGAAGCCTTTGCTGCAGGTGACCTTGAAATCGATCTCGGGCAGGGCGAAGCGGCTGATCTCGTAGTTGAACACATGCACGAGGCGCGGCTCGCGCTCCACTTCCTGACCTTTTCGGGCGAGCTTGTAGAGGGGCACACCGTCTTTCTTGATGGCGCTGACCATCGGAGGCGTTTGGTAGAAGTCCCCCATCTGCACATCAAACGCGGCGCGGACCTGGGCCTCCGTGAGGTCGGCAGGAACTTCCTTCGTTTCCAAGGGTTCGCCTTCCTTGTCCTGCGTGCTGGTGGTGGTGCCAAGCGTCGCGGTGCCGAGGTACTCCTTGTCCTCGCTCATGAGCAGGTCCTGGATGCGGGTGGCACTGCCGATCACGAGGATGAGCATGCCGGTGGCCATGGGGTCGAGAGTACCGCAGTGGCCAATCTTGCGTGTATTGAGACAACGACGTGCGACCGCCACCACATCGTGGGAGGTCATGTCCGGGCTTTTGTCGACAAGGAGGACGCCGTTAACTGAGTCGTTTGATTTCATTTTGCAGGGAGTCAAAGAAGCGTGCCTCGGCTGTGGCAATGGGGCCGGGCATGCGGGCGCCGGCAGCCATCCGGTGGCCGCCTCCGCCAAATTCAGCACATACTTTCGACACATCGAGACGGGGATCCTTGCTGCGGGCGCTGATGCGGATCTTGCCGTCGGGCATGTCTTCAAAAATCACGGCGGCGATGACGCCTTCGATGGTGCGCAGGGAGTCGATGAGCCCCTCGGTATCGCCGGGCTCCATCTGCACCGCCTTCTGCGTCTCCATCGTGAGCGCCCAGCTCGCGATGCGTCCGTCGCACGTGAGTTGCATCTCATTGAGCAGCGCCTTCAGCAGTAGCGTGCGGCGCAGGGGGTGGCTCTGGTAGAGGCTGCGGGCGAGCTCGGCGGTGTCCAGCCCCTGCTCCATCATCTCCGCCACGATGCGATGCGTGCGCGGTGACGTATTATCATACTGAAAGGAGCCGGTGTCCGTGCTGATCGCAGCGAAGAGATTCTGCCGGATGCCATCATCCATGGGGAACCCATGGTGTGAGAGAAGCTCATACACAATCTCACCCGTGGCGGGATAGCTGATGTCGATGAAATTGAGGTGCCCGTACTGCGGGTTGGTGCCGTGGTGGTCGATGTTCACCAGCAGGGGTGCCTTCCCCATGCAGCCATTCACACGGTCACCGAGGCGGGGCTTCGTGGCGGTATCGAGCGCCACAGCCACATCGATGTCCAGCGCCTGGCCATCCGCACGCTGGATGAGCTCCGTGCCCGGGAGAAACGTCAGATTCCCCGGCACCTCATCTTCACTGATGATGTGCACCGTCTTCCCTGCGAGTGCGAGGCTACGACCCAGTGCCACGATAGAGCCGATGGAGTCCCCATCTGGCCGCACGTGGGAGGCGACGGCGATGGTCTTCGCGTCGCGGAGCGTGGTGGCGATGGTGGAGAGGGAGTCGGACATGGCAGGTGCGACGGTTGGGAAGGTGGTACTGGGTGTGTTTTCGTGCAGGGTGTTCAACACAGAGACACAGAGACGCAGAGGAACTTCGGAGACTGAAACAGGGGTGATCAATGGCCAGATCGTGATGGATGACGTGTTGCTTCGGTTTGGCGCATGGACTGACTACTGACTGACCGTCCTACCGCTTACCGTCGCACCGCTCACCGTCCTACCGCTTCCCATCCTCCCGCGCATCTTCCCCTTCCTCCCCGTCACCATCACCTTCACCCTCCTCCACCACCGGCTCTTCATCTGGCAGTGGTTCAGGCAGGTTTTCGATGATGTTCAGCACGCGCACGCCGCGCTCGATGGAGTCGGTCGCCTTGAAGTGGAGCTGGGGTGAGTTTTTCAGGGTGACTCGCTTGTACAGCTCGCGCGAGATGATGGAGCGGCTGCTGTGGAGCTTCTTGATGATGTCCTCATGCGGCATGGAATCGCCCAGGATGCTCACGTGAATGTTCGCATGCTTCAGGTCCGTGGTGATTTCCACGTCATGAATGGTGACGAAGCATCCCTTGAAGGTGAGGTTGCGGTCCAGGATGGGGCCGAGCTCACGCTTGATGAGTTCGGTGACGCGCTTGAGGCGGTGGTTCATGGCGGTGGTGAGTCAGGGAGAAAAATGGCTGAGTAATCAGTGGGTCAGTAAACAGAATTCAGCGGAGAACCGTAGGAAGCAGCGACGTAAGAGGCTCATTGGAACAACCTGTCGCCGTTCCAAGAGATGGAAAGCGACACTGTTCACTGCTTACTGAATACTGATCACTGTTTACTTGAGCGGGAGCATCACCCTGTGAGCGAGCCCCCACACCACCTCACAGCGTCTGTTGGAATTTCTCCAACTCGTAGACCTCGATGACGTCATCCTCCTGGTACTCGCGATAGCCAGCAAGGCGGATACCGCACTCGAGACCATTGCGGACTTCGGGAACTTCGTCCTGGAAGCGGCGCAGGGTGTCCATGGCGCCATCGTACACCGGAGTGGTGCCTCGCAGCACGCGGGCGCGGGCCTTGCGGTCCACGCGGCCATCGGTGACCACGCAGCCAGCCACGATACCGCGGCTCAGCTTGAAGACCTGCTTCACACGAGCGTGGCCAATGACCTTCTCGCGCGTTTCCGGATCCAGCAGGCCGAGCATGGCCTCCTTCATCTGGTCGAGCAGTTCGTAGATGATGGAGAAGAGCTTCACCTGCACACCTTCGCGCTTGGCGATGGAGACGGCGGTGTTTTCCACCTTCACATTGAAGCCCACCACAACGGCGTCCGAAGCACTGGCGAGGAGGATGTCACCCTCGGAGATGGGACCGGCAGCTCCATGCAGCACCTTGACCTCCACCTTGTCGCTCTTGATTTCCTTGAGCGCCTTGATGATGGCTTCCAGTGAGCCCTGCACATCCGTCTTGAGGACGATGTTGAGATTCTTCTTCGCGCCTTCTTCGATGTTGGCAAAGAGGGTCTCCAGCGTGCTGCGACGGGGAGCGGCGAGCTTCTTCTGGCGGATTTCCTCCTGCCGTTCTTCGCTCAGGCGCTTCGCGCTGCGCTCATTGTCCATCTCCACGATCTCATCGCCCACATTGGGCATGCCGCTGAAGCCGATGACTTCCGCCGGCATACCGGGGAGCACGGCCTTGATGGGCTTGCCAAAATCGTTGATGAGGTTCTTCACCTTGCCCCAGTACGGGCCGCAGATGAAGGGCTCGCCGACTTTGAGCGTGCCGTTCTGCACAATGGCGGTCGCGGTAGGTCCACGACCCGGGTCCATGCGGGACTCGATGACGGTGGCACGCATGGGCGCCTTGGGATTCGCACGCAGGTCGAGCACTTCTGCCTGCAGGGACATGGTCTCAAGGAGATTGTCCAGGCCGATGCCCTTCGTGGCGGAGACTTCCAGCACTTCCGTATCACCACCCCACTCCACCGGCATGAGGCCATGCTCCTGAAGCTGCTGCTTCACGCGCATGGGGTTGGCGGCAGGCAGGTCGACCTTGTTGATGGCCACCATGATGGTGACCTTCGCGGCCTTCGCGTGGTTCATCGCCTCGATGGTCTGCGGCATGAAGCCGTCATCCGCAGCGATGACGAGCACCACAATGTCCGTGATGTCCGCACCACGGGCGCGCATCTCGGAGAATGCGGCGTGACCAGGAGTATCGATAAACGTAATCGGGCGGTCGTTGTAGAATACGCTGTATGCACCGATGTGCTGCGTGATGCCGCCCGCCTCGCCCTTGACGACGCTCGACTTGCGCACGGCGTCCATGAGGGAAGTTTTTCCATGGTCGACGTGACCCATGAAGGTGATGATGGGAGCACGAAGTTCGAAGACGTCCTTCTCCTCTTCCTTCGGCGGCTCCGGTGGCGGGGGTTCGACAATCTTCTCCTCCACCTTGTGCACGCCGGCACCCTTTTCGCGCTTCTCCTTTTCAAAGGTGAAGCCGTGCAACTCGCACACCTTCGAAGCGATTTCCGGTTCCACGGCAGTATCCGCCTTGGCAAACACCTGGAAACCCATCAGATCCTTGATGATGTTGAAGGTCTTCAAGCCCATGCGCTCCGCGAGGTCGCGCACAATGATGGGCGGCTTGAGGTGGATGACCTTGGGGTCGCTGGCCTCTTCCACGGCCACTGGAGTGAGCTGGGGGGCGGGAGCGGGAGCGGGGGCTGGCTTCGGAGCAGCCACCGGCACGGGGCGCGGCTTGGGCTCCTCTTCCCGCAGCAGGGAAATGGGGGGCAAAATGCTGGAGGCCGGAGCTGGGGCAGGCGCAGCAGCAGCTTCCTCACGGCGGGTGCGGCGGGCTTCAGCCTTGCGTTCCTCTTCGTCGAAGAGGTTCAGCGCCTCGGCCTTCACCTGGTCCAGCGTCTTCTTGGGAGGAGCGGCGGGTGCGGGCGCAGCCTTGGCGGCGGGCGCGGGCTTCGCGGCAGGCTTGGCCCCCAGAGGCGTGAAGGCGGAGCCGGTCTTCAGCTCGCCCGTACGCTTCTTCTTGGCTCCAGCCTCATCGATCAGTGAGACGGTTGCCTTCTTGGTCGTCTTCTCCGCGGACGGGGCTGCAGGCTCCTCACCGGGGGAAGAGCTGCGTTTGGTTGTCTTGGAGGTCGGGGGCTTGGTTGCCATGCGGGAAGATTCGAGTTCGGGCAGCAGAGGGAAATTGGCTGGGTGCTTCTTAGCTCAGGAATGTGAAAAACGAAAACGCGGGATGATGGCGAATGCTTAGGCTACGGACGCAGGAGATTTCCAGGCCGCATACTTGTCCAAAATGGCTTGAGCGCGCTCGGTGTCGCCGTCGAAGGCGGGTGCGATGTCTTCGACACCGGCTTCGCCAAGGATGGTGAGCTCCGTGATGCCTTCGGCGGCGAGCTTGGCGGCCTCCTCCTCGGTGATGCCGAGCGCCTCCACCAGCTGGTGGGCCGCTCCGCCCATGTGTCCTTCGAACACCTTCTTCGCATGTTCGTCCTTCTCGATCACCAGATCATACCCGATGAGACGGGAGGTGAGGCGGGCGTTCTGTCCCTTGCGGCCGATGGCCTTGGAGAGGTCTTCCTCGCTCACCGTGAGGTGCACGCGCTTATTCGCCTCATCCACGCCGATGGAGAGAATCTTGATGGGCTTGAGCGCCTCCTTCGTGAACTCGGCCACGTCCTTGTTCCAGTGGATGATGTCCACCTTCTCGTTGTTCAGTTCGCGGACGATGTTCTTCACGCGGGCTCCACGGAGACCAACGCAGGCACCCACGGGGTCCACCTTCTCATCTGCGCTGAAGACAGCCACTTTCGTGCGGTAGCCAGCCTCGCGGGCGATGCTGACGATTTCCACCGTGCGGTCGGAGATCTCGCTGACTTCAAATTCGAAGAGACGGCGGACAAAATTCGGATGACTGCGGGAGAGGATGATCTCAGGTCCACGGGAGGTGCTCTTCTCCACGGCCTTCACGTAGAAGCGCATGCGGTCGCCAACGGTGTAGTCCTCCGTGGGCACGCGCTCGCGGCCGGTCATGACGCCCTCAAACTTGCCGAGGTCCACGATCACGTCCGACTTGTCGAAACGGCGGATGGTGCCACTGACGACATCGCCCGTCCGGTCCTTGAATTCTTCGTAGAGATTCGCCTTCTCCGCTTCGCGCAGGCGCTGCATCCAGGTCTGCTTCGCCGTCTGGGCGGCGATACGGCCGAAGTCCTTGGGCGTGACCTCCACGTCCACTTCATCCCCCGGCTGGGCGTCGGGCTTCAGCTTGCGCGCATGCTTCACCGCGAGCTGCTCAAAGGGGTTTTCCACGTTCTCAGAGACGAGGAGCTTGGCAAACGCCTTGATCGTGCCCTTGTCAGGATCGATCTCGATCCTCAGTTCCCGGGCGGGACCGATGCTCTTTTTGGACGCGGCCAGAAGCGCGCTTTGAAGGGCCTCAACCATTTTGCTGCGGTCGATGCCTTTCTCCTTCTGGTAGTATTCAAACAGGGCTTTAAGTTCGCTGACCATGGCTGTGAGGGGAAAGAGGAAACGGAAAGACCTCCCCAGACGAAAAAAAGAGCGGGACTAGTCCCACTCTCGCTCTGGAGAATTGAATCTCGAGTTTTTCGCCCCGGAAGGAAAGGTGAAGGTATCTGAAAGAATAGAACTGGCAAGCAGTTTTATCCCCGGTAAAGGAAAACGAAGGGAGCAGGGACTTCCGGGGCTAGATCGTTCTTTTTTCGGAGGTTGTGACGGGTGTGAACGGCGCGGTTGCAGCGTCTCCAAAGGACCTCACACGCCGCCTGGTGTAGAAGCAAGCGCCCGTCAATCCCAGCAGCGCACCGAGGTAGCTGCCATTGTGAATGCAGGCCGCCCGGATGAAGCCCGGCACGTCCCGCACCCCGTAGCTGCGGGCAAAGTCCATCCACGACCCGGTGCTCGGGTCAGTTCCCTGGCGGGTCTCCCACCACCCCACCCCGGCCCCTGCCATACCCGCCAGAACAACCACCCCGAACAGCATCCCAAACCCCTGCCAGCAACACCGCACCGCCTCCTCACGCCGGACATGTGGCACCGTCAGGCGCGCCAAGAACCACCCGGCAATGAATCCCACCCACCAGGTGGCCATGAAACCTATTTGCCCCGCATACACCCGCTCTGGCCAGCCGAAGTCCATGTAGCGAAATTGCTCCGCCTTGAACTCGGTGAAGTATTCCGGGGAGATGGTGTAGGTGATCTGGTCGTGCACGATGCCGTAGACTCCCGCTACTATCGCACCCTGCACACCGAGCCTCATCATTAGTGGCAGGTGGGTAAGCTTCAAGCGAGGGTAGAGGAGCGACATGAGGTGATGTGGACCTGAGTTGGCAGCAAGCAGGTAGGCAGAGATAGAAGATGAAACCCGTGCGCCGATGGTCTAGCAACAGAAAGCGCCACCACAGACTACCGGCCATTCCCTTCCATGCCAGAAACCTCCGCCCCACACGAGATGCCGCTCGCGGTCAAATGGTTTGTGGACGATCCGAAGCCACGGGTAAGGGCCCTGTCACCTCATGAAGTGCTGGTCCGGGGGTGGATGTTTGCCCTCGACGGCAGCCCCATGCATGGCGTAGTCCGCATCGCTGAAATGCCGGACGTTGCCTTCACACAAACGACGAATCGCGATGATGTGGTGACGCATTTCCGAGGACAGCATGAGGTCCCCACTCAGTGCGGCTTTCAGCTGCAGGTGCCACTGCCTGCCAGCAACAGCACCGAGGTGGAACTCACCCTTCTTGTCGCAATCAAAGGCAGCGAAAACTTCTCACCGCCCACCACCGTCCGCATCCGTCGCATGTCAGCACTCCCCTGGCCCGCGCCCCCCTTGCGCTCTACGGTCATCTCGCATTTCTACAACGAGGAATACCTCCTCCCTCTCTGGCTGCGCCATCATCTGCCGCTGTTCGACCACGGCATTCTCATCAATCGCGGTTCCACAGATCGCTCGGTGGAAATCTGCCGTGAACTCGCGCCTCACTGGGAGGTGCGGAATGCGACCTGCCCCGAGTTCGATGCAGAGGAGGTGGACAAGGAGGTGATGGCAGTGGAACGGGAGATCACCGGCTGGAAATTTGCCCTGAATACCACGGAGTTTCTTCACGTGCACTCCAGGGACTCCTTCTACGCTGCACTGCACCTCTGGAGCGGCCAGGCGTACGCCATAGGCATGGCCTACTTGATGGACCCGAAGGAGGCCGCATATCCCGAGTTCGACACGAGCAGACCGATTGCGGCACAGAGACATCACGGCTGGCTCCGGCCAGTCTTTGGCTATCGCTACATCCACCGGTTCGAGGATGGAAACTACACCGTGGGACGTCACCTGACCCTGCATCCCACCGATGTCGTCCCCCTAGAGGCTGCGGTCCTGCTCAAGCTGTTTCTCACTCCGTGGAATGAACCTTTCAAGCGCCGCCGGCTGCAGATACGCCCGACCCTTTCCCAGAAGAGCATTGCCCTGGGACAGGGGTCGCGCCACCACGTGGCCACAGAGGGAGAGCTGGAGGATTACTACCATTCAAAAATCGCCCACTCGAGCGACCTGCGCAGAGAGCCGCGGCTGCAGTGGTTGTTTGCGCCCAACCAGCCGAACCATCGGCGCCAGGTCGTCGATGCGTGGCGCGAACTCCTCAGGACCATCATCACCGCTTGCTCTCACGCCCTGGGACGGCGAAAGCGCCCGGATGACAGTTCCCGGTGATCCACATCCCAAGCTGCGCGCCATCTTCTTGGATGCTGCAGGCACCTTGTTTCACCTGCATGAACCGGTGGGCGATACCTATGCACGCATCGCGGCGAAGCATGGGGTGGCAGCAGAGCCTCGTGCCCTGGAAAAAGCCTTCCGCTCCGCGTGGAAAGCAGTCCCCTCGCCGGTGCATCCTGAAGGTGTGCCGCCTATGGACGATGATCGCTCCTGGTGGCATGAAGTCGTGCGACTCACCTTCTCCCACGGAGCTGCCCCGACCAATTCCGGAGCGATTCCCCAGGAAGTGTTCGAGCCGATGTTTGCAGACATGTATGCGCACTTCGCGAACGCCGACGCGTGGCAGCTCTATGAGGACACTCTTCCCGCACTGGAACTCCTGCGTGCTCATTCTCACAATGGCCCCCACCTGCGTCTCTTCGTCCTCTCGAACTTCGACCGCCGTCTGCATCCCATCTTGAGTGGCCTTGGCATCGCGCACTTCTTTGAGCAGGTGCTGCTCTCCAGCGACGTCGGCGCCAGCAAGCCGCACGCACGCATGTTCCAAGCAGCCCTGACCGCTGCCAACGTCGCAGCCTCGCAATGCCTTCACCTTGGTGACGATGAACGCTGCGACTTCGAAGGAGCTCACGCCGCCGGCATGCACGCCTTCCTGGTCGCTCGTCCCGAAGTGACACTGCTGACACTCGCGGAAAAAGTCCTTCAGGACGAATTCCCGCTTGCACCTTCTGCCAAAACGCCTACCTAACTCTCCCCTCAAAAAAACGCGCGGGTAGCTCAGCGGTAGAGCAGTTGGCTTTTAACCAATTGGTCCTGGGTTCGATCCCCAGCCCGCGTACGTTTTCCGCAGGACCGTCCAATGATGATGGTCCGGAAGGTCAGGGCTGACCATACCAATTGGTCCGCGCCATATGACCAGTCGCATCAAACCAGATTGCAAGATAGCGGTCTGTGCCCGCATCCAGGTGGCTGCCTTTCTGCCGGATCACATAGTAGAAGTTTGTGCCCAACAACTCCATGCTTGTTTTGGGATACAGCCGACTACGCTTGGTGGGTTCACCAAGGAGACTCACACACCGCTCCATGGAGTCTCCACGCTTAAGCTTCTTCACACGCGCTGTGAGCTGGTCTTCACGGAAATGCATCGGCTGCGCGGATGGGACAGGGACACGGACATCAGGAGAGCTGCATTGACATACGAGCCCCACGACGCAGACCAGAATCAGACGTGCTGCAAAGGCACCCAGAGTGAAATTCATAACGGTGAAGTCATATACTTTCCACACGAGCATCCCAGGGCTCAACGAAATTTACATTCATGGTTCCATGGAACCGCTCATGCATCTGGAGCGCCTTTCCGCAGCAATTCTCACACCACCGTCCCATTTGCCTTAATCGCGTAGTCCGCGTTCAGGGCCGCGCGGACCTGCTGCTGCTGCTGAAGGGAGAACAGTTCACAAGTGGCGCCGTTGTCCACTTCGGTGAGTGAGTCCCCTTTCTCCGCGAGGGTTTGCAGCCAGGCTTTCAGGATCTCTTCGTACTGCTCCGCAAGCGGTTTCACCTTGTCCTTGGGATGCTTGAAATAGGTCCTGGCTCCCTCGGCAGCAACCATGACGCCTGAGAAGTGAAAGCAATACTTCACTTCCTTGGGTTGCGCGGGCTCCACGAGTGGCACTTCTTCAATGACGAGCTTGAAGAGTGCACCCTGGGTGGTGCGATGGAGCATTTCTTGGACACGAGTCATGGGAGAGAGCGGTGGATGGGCAGCACAACAAATCGCGCTCAAGCTTGCGCTTCATGCAGAGATCCGCAGCGCCATGTAATAAAGCGATCGCGAAAAAAGAGCAAGCACCACCGCTCGGGCATGAGGTATCAAGCTGAAAGCCAGCGCGAACGATTCACACTTTGTTTCTCGTGTGGACACGGCGGATGCGATACGATGAGTGCATGAGTGCGCTGGCATCTCCCGAGCTGAGGTACAATCCCATCACCCTGGACTGGGTCATCATGGCAGCGGCGCGGGGGCGCAGGCCGGATGATTTCCACAAGGAGATTCCCGAACCACGCCCCATCCAGGCCCCCTACAGCGAAGGCTGTCCGTTTTGCCCCGGCAATGAGAAACAGACGGACCCGGAAATCCTGCGGGATGCAGCGCCCGATGGCAAGTGGGCCGTGCGGGTGCTGCCGAATAAGTTTGCGGCATTCACCCCCACACCCGAACTTCACAGGCAGGCTCACGAATCTTTCCGCTCGATGGCTGCAGCAGGCGCGCATGAAGTGGTGGTGGAGCATCCGCGGCACGACCTCGCGCTGGCAGACATGGACGTCCCTCACCTGGCGACCATCTTGCGGGTGTATCGCGCCAGGTACATGGAACTGAAAAAGCTGGCCCATGTGCGAGGCATCGTGGTCTTCAAAAATCATGGGGAGCGCGCCGGCTCCTCCCTGCTGCATCCGCATTCCCAAATCATTGCCGCACCCGTAGTCTCCTGCCAGGTGCGCATGCGGCTGCACGAGGCGCGCAGATTTCATGAGGTGCACGGCGAATGCCTCTACTGCCGCGTGATGGCGGATGAGTTGAAGGCGGGTGAACGTGTGGTGGAGACCAGCAGGTCATTCACGGCTTTTGTTCCCTATGCGTCGCTGTCTCCCTACCACACATGGATCTTTCCCACCACGCATGCGCCTTCTTACGATTCCATCACGGATGAGCAGATCGAGGAACTTGCGACCGTGCTGAAGCGACTGCTGGTGCGCCTGCGCACCGCTGCCGGGGATCCAGACTACAACTTCACGATTCGGTCTGCTCCGGTGGGCGAGGAAAGTGCCTGCTGCTTCCACTGGTACCTTGCAGTGGTTCCCCGCCTGAGTCACCTCGCGGGCTTTGAGCTGGGCAGTGGCACGTACATCAACAGCCTGCCCTCTGAAGAGAGCGCCGCGCGACTGCGGCAGGTGCGGCTTGGTGAGGGGCAGGATGGTGGGATCGCACAAGGGTGATGAGAGAGGAGATGTGAGGAAAGAGACACCGCTCAAATCTCCGCATCTCCTCCAAAATAAAAGGCATCCCACTCACGCGGGATGCCTTCTCGATGAGTTGGAGTAGCCAGCAGCTGAGCTACTCGCGCATGACTTAGATCTTGTCCGCGCTGTAATCCCAGCCCTGGCGCACGGCAGCTCGCTTGAGGAGCTTATCGACTTCGGCGTCACCGGTGGCCTGCTTGGCAGTATCCCAGTTGATCACCTTGCCAGGATTGAGGATGGCCAGGTTGCCGAACAAGCAGAGCTTCGTGAGCGGCACGGAGTAGTCGAAGTTCGATCCAGCGATCTTGTCCTGCTCAATGGCCTTCACCAGTTCAAGCTGGGGCTTGCCAGGAGCAAGGGAGCGCTCAAGGGTCTTGGGAGTATCCTTGAAGAACTTCACGAGCTTCTCGCGATTGCCCGCCACTTCGAGGTGCTCGCAGTAGTCACCCACGTTGAGGATGGTGTCTTCTTCACCCACGATGTAGAAGCCGCCGTTCATCTTGCTCCAGTCGCGAGTAGACTCCAGCTTCGCAGGACGCTCGGGCTTGCGGCCACCTTCGTACCAGTGCAGCTTGATTTCGCCATACTTGGCATGCTTGAAGTACAAGATCACGTGTGAGGACTTCGGCCAGGAGATGTCCGTCAGTTCATCGCACTCGGCTTCCATCTTGTAGGGCTCGCCAAGTTCACAGGCCCAGAAGGGACCGTCCATGATGTGGCAGCCCATGTCACCCATGGCGCCCGCGCCGTACTCCAGGTGACCGCGCCAGGCGAAGGGATGCAGGCCGTTGGTAAAGGGGATGTCCGGAGTCTGCGCAAGCCAGGCCTGCCAGTTGAGGTCGAGTTCCTTCTCCACCTGAGCGTCCTTCGGACCGACCTTCACCTTGGGAAGCGGACCTGGGACCATCTTGTTCTTCGCATCCTTGCCCTGCGGCCAGATGGGACGGTTCGTCCACACGTGGATTTCCTTCACGTTGCCGATGATGCCGGCATTCATCCACTCCTTGAGCTGGCGAATCTGCTCTCCGGTGTGGCCCTGGTTGCCCATGTTGGTCTTCACGCCCTTCTTCTTGGCGGCTTCGTGAAGCTGGTTGGCTTCCCAGATGCGGTTCACAAGGGGCTTCTGCACGCACACGTGCTTGCCGCGCTTGATGGCTTCCATGGCAGCGGGATAGTGCGCATGGTCCGGGGTGGACACGGTCACCATGTCGATCTTGTCGCCCATGGTCTCGAACATCTCAGGGAAGTTGTCGAAGGCCTTGGCGTTTGGATACTTCGCGGACATCTGCTTGAGACGGTCGCGATCCACGTCGCAGATGGCGACGATGTTGGCGCCTTCAGCGGAGATGCCGATGTCGGACTCGCCTTTGCCCATGGCGCCGATGCCGGCGACGTTCACCTTCTTCCCGCCGCCCTCTTGCGACTTGAGAATGTTTGGCGCGAAGAAGCTGCCGGCAGCGGCAACAGCGGTTTTGCGAATGAAACCGCGGCGGGTGTCAGTGGTATTCGGATTCATGGTTTGGTTTGAAGGAAAAAGCAGTGAAGGAGGGTTACGCAGGTCAATGGGCAATTCCGTCGTAAAGCGGTCAGAAACTGCCAGCCGGAGCCATTAGACTTCCAGACCCTGCGTGAGTGGACACTGGAGTTGCAGATGCCGCAATCCTGTACGTGGATTGCCTAGTTGGCGGTAGCCGCCTTGGGAGCTTCCGTCTTCGGCTTGGCAGGCTTCGGAGCTGCGGGCTTGGGTTCCACGTAGGGAGGGTTCGTCGAGGCTTCGGGGGCCACTTCCTTCAGGTTCGGCGGCACCTCCGCCTGCACTTCACCCAGAGCCCATTTGATGCCACCCACGAGGATGTCCTGGAAGATGGGATTGGTCCACACGTCTTCGCGGTGGCCCATGGCGGTGTACCACACGCGGCCATCCCCTTCCTTGCGAGCCCAGGTGATGGGGAATGGAGGACGCTTGTATTCATCACCCTTCATGCTGGGGGCATCGATGACGCTGAGCACGTGGATGTCCTGGGTGAAGTCCTTCAACGAGTACCACTCCTCGGGGAAGCTGTACTCCGCACCGACCTTCTCAAAGCCGGGGAACTTTGGATTCGTCACGCGCACCGTCGCAGGCTGCTGCGCGCCGTGCTTGATGAACTCCGCACCGAGGAAGCGCACATACGGGTCCGCCTTGTCTCCGTGGTTCTTGAAACGCTCCGGTCCTTTTTTGGATTCGTTGTCGGTATGGAAGGTATCGCTGGCGGAGTGCGTGCCCAGGAAGCCCTTGCCGCTGCGCACGTAGTCAAAGAGCGCCTGCTTGCCTTCCGCTGTCATGGCCGGCTGGCCATCCGTGCCGGGCTCCAGGAGATTGCCCGTCGTGTAGAAGAAGACCGCGTCGAACTGGGCCAGGTAATCCTTGCTGAACTTGGAGCCGTCCTTGGAGAAGGTGAACTCCCAGTTGTGCTTGCCACCCAGTTCCAGCAGCACCTTTTCCGCCCAACTCGGATTCTCCTTCTTCCAGGAGATGACTGAGTGCTCAAAGCCGCTCGACTTGCTGAAGAAGAGGATCTTTTTCTTCGGCGTGGCGGCAGGAGCGGCGAAGACGGCGGCGGCGGTCACGACCGCCAGCAGGGCGAGTGGGGCAAAGAGTCTGCGAAGCATGGGAATGAAGTGGGAGTGCGGTTTTACATGGTGCCGGGCGGCTTGGCGATGGAAAAGATCCGGCATTGCCAGGCGGGCGCAGTGCCTCGGATTGCAGATTCAAGGCGCATGGCACGCACGATTTTACGGTCCATTTACCTGACTTCCCGGACGCCCGGGCAAAGGATGGAGCCATGCGAACGCCCTCTTCGCCGCAACCCTGTACTTTCTGTACCTATGTCGCGTTCTTGCTCCTGATGGCCCCTCCTGCATGCCGCCCAGCGGAAAAGGGTGATGCGCTGGCGCAGCAATCCACCAAGACTCCCCCCTCCTCTACCCTGCCTCAAGCGCAACTCCAAGAGAAGCGGAGGTCCTATCGCGACGCTCTGGCGGCTCTTGCCAAAATGCGCGAAGCACTCAGGGACAAATACAGCGCCTCCCAGAATCCCAAGGCGCAAACAGCCGTGCTGCATGAAGCGCGCGAAATCCTCACGCGGGCACTGCTCACCGACATCCTACCCGCATGGGACGGCACCCCGTGGGACTTCAATGGCATCTCAGAAGTGCCGGGAGAAGGCGCCATTGCTTGCGGATATTTCGTCACCACCCCCCTGCGTGATGCGGGACTCAAGCTACCACGCATCAAGCTCGCCCAGCAGCCCTCCCAGACGATCATCAAATCTCTTTGCGTGCAGGATACCATTCGCGTGTACCACGAAAAGCCTCTGGAGACCATCGTTCAGTACCTGAAGGAGCACGGTCCTGGCATCTACATCGTGGGCCTCGACTGCCACACTGGTTTCGTGGTGAACGATGGCAGCCAGATGCGCTTCGTGCATTCCTCCTACTTCCGCCCGCCTCGCGCTGTCATCAATGAGCCACTGGACAGCGACAATCCCCTGCACCGATCCAAGTACCGGATGATAGGGAAACTCTTCGGCGACGACCTTATGCGGAAGTGGCTGAAGCAGGAGGACGTCGTAACGAAGAAGTAGAGGTGGCGTAGGAGAACGGTGTGGTGGCCATCACCGAAGGTGCGCTTGCTTCACAAGCTCACCCCACATCGCACATGAGCGTGCAGTGATTGAGAGAACCCCTGCCGAAGGCCTTGGCCTACGCGCAGCCCAAGGCGGCTGCGCGTCTTGGCATCCGGATCAATCGCGAGCATTTCCCTTCCTGTGGTATCACACCCTCAATATCCATACATGACGGCCGTTCTTCTCACTGGAGTGCGGTAGTAGTAGCTCCGGTGCGCGGGCGCAGTGTAATACATCCTGGGATAGGGCTCAGAGTCCGAATACGCAATGTAGCGGCGGTGCGTGGTGCGTACGGCTACACCATCATCATCGTCATCATCATAGTCCGCGACGTCATCCAGATCATCGTCGTCGTAGACCGTGCAGCTGGTAAGACTGCCGA
Source organism: Roseimicrobium gellanilyticum (assembly GCF_003315205.1). Taxonomy (NCBI): domain Bacteria; kingdom Pseudomonadati; phylum Verrucomicrobiota; class Verrucomicrobiia; order Verrucomicrobiales; family Verrucomicrobiaceae; genus Roseimicrobium; species Roseimicrobium gellanilyticum. The sequence continues at coordinate 1,173,702 of NZ_QNRR01000002.1, forward strand.
ACATCATCAAGATGCCCAGCATCCAGAGTTTGGTTTTCATTGGGGGGGGGTTGGACGGTTAGGGGTTCCAGCGGATCAGCAGCACGCCTGAGTTCGCCGGACCTTGAATCCAACCTGCATCGGGCAGCCGCCTAGATTGTTTGTTCCATCAGAACCAAATCGTGGCGGTGCCCGGTCATGGATGTCGTTCTCCCCCGGGAATCAGCTCACGGCTTCACCCGCACCGTGAACGCCTTCGCCGGATCAAAGAAGCGAGCCGCAACATCCTTCACCTGCGCCTCGGTAACGCTCTCCAGAATCTCCGGGAGCTTCGCGTGGTGGCGGAAGCCAAAACCATTCAGTTCATCCCAGCCCAGTGCGTCTGCCATGGCTCCATTCCCCTGCTGCTGACGCAGCCAGGAGGACTTCCACGTGGTCTTCGCACGCTGGAACTCGGCACTCTCAAGGCCGCCAGCGGCGAGGTCGGCAATCTGCTTGCGCAGTTCCTCTTCCACGAGGTCGAGCTTCTTCGGATCGCAGCCCACATAGAAGTAGAAGGCTCCGGCGCCCAGCGCATGAAAGGCTTGCGCGCCCACATAGTAGGCCAGGCCCATCTTCTCGCGAATGTGATTGAAGAGACGCGAGCCCATGTCGCTGCATGCTTCATCGATAAGATTGAGCGCAGGCACGTTGGCGTCTTTCATGCCCACAGTCGGGAAGCCCAGCACCAGCACGCCTTGCTCCTTGTCCAGCGTGAGCTCGCGACGCAGCGGGCTCGCCGTCTGGGTCATGGGCGCGAATCCCGCCGTGGAGCGCGCGCCTTCCGGCAGGCTGGCGAAATGACGTTCCACCAGTGCGCGCATCTCATCCGCTTTCACATCGCCGAAGACGGAGATGATGCCGTTGCCCCCCGTCACGGATTGCTGCCAGATCGAGCGGCAGGAATCGACGGAGAGCTTCTCCACCGTTTCAAGCGTTCCCATGGCAGTGCGCTCATAGGGCAAGGTCGCGAAGATGTCGCGGCGGGCGCAACGCAGCGCCACCGTCAGCGGATCCTCCATTTCTTCACGGATGGCAGCAAGCTGCCGCTTCTGGATCTTCTTCAGGTGAGCCTCGGGGAAGGAAGGGGAAATCAGCAAATCGCCCAGCAGTTCCATGGCGAGGGCCTCATCGCCCTTCATCACCTCTGCACCGGCGAAGAATCGATGCACATCGCCATTCGCCGTCACGGAGCCACCGCGATCTTCCAGCAGCGAACCAATCTGCTCGTCCGTGCGGGTGGCAGTTCCTTTCAGCAGCATCTGCGCGGCCACCTGCGTGGCGCCGGCATTCGCCATGGTCTCCACAGGCACGCCTGCAAGGAACTGCGCGCGCATCGACACCAGCGGAAGGCGCGGATTCTCACCGACCAGGAGCGTGAGTCCATTGCTCAGCACAAAGCGTTGCGCTTCCTCACGCTTCACACCGTTGCCATTCTTTGACTGCTTCTTCAGCGTGCCGGTGGGATGCAGGGATACCCGTGAAAGCGTGGCCTCCGTGAGGTAACGGTTCGCCACATTCGTGACATCACTGACCGTCAGATCGCTGACACGCTGCAGGAAGGTGCGATCGTAGTCCAGATTTCCCACGGCCAGCCAGCTGTGGCCAAGGCTGGACGCCATGCCTCTCGTGGTGCTGCGCATGCGGAGCTGGCCGCTGAGGGTGGCATTCACCGCCTTGTCGAGTTCATCCTTGGTGCAGCCCTGATCCTTGAACTTCTGCAACACGCTCCCGATGGCGGCCTCCGCCTTCACAAGGTCATCACCATCACATTCGGCCTCCAGGGCGAAGACACCACGGTCCAGCGCGGACCATGCACCGGAGCCCACCCAATGGGCCACGCCAAGGCGCTCGCGGAGTTCCACATTCAAACGGGAGCTCCGACCGCTGCCCAGGACAAACCCCAGCACGTCGAGCGCTGGCTTGTCAGGATGAGTGTCGCCATGGATGTGCCAGCCCATGCTGAGGCGTACGATGTCCGTATTGAACTCATGCTCGGCACGACGTGGAGCCACCTGTGTGGGCTCCTCCGGCATCATCACAGGCTCATAGGGACGACGCTCCCAGGAGCCGAAGTGCTGCTCCACCTGCTGTAGCGTCTTTTCCGTATCGACGTCACCCACGATGACGAGGAAACAATTGTTCGGCACATAGTGGCGGTGCACAAAGTGAAGGAGATCATCGCGACTCACCTGATTGAAAATCTGCAGGTGTCCGATGATGGGATGGCGCAGGGGATGCTCGCGGAATGCCGTGGCCTGGAGAAGGTGCTGCACCACGGACTGGGGATCATCATTGTCCATGGCGAACTCACGGCGGATGACCTCCTGCTCCTTGATCAACTCATCCGCATGGAAGGTGGAGCGCCGTGCCATGTCCGAGAGGATGTCCAGATAGCCGTCCACATGCTCAGCCACACCATCGATCCAGTAGACCGTGCGGTTGAAGGTGGTGTAGGCGTTCACATAGCCACCACGAGCCTGGATTTCCTGGGCGATTTCCGGGGCGGTGCGGCGCTCGGTGCCCTTGAAGAACATGTGCTCCACCAAATGCGCCAGGCCCGCGCCAGTCCATTTCTCCTCATGGAGGCTGCCAGCCTTCACCCAAAGCTGGACGGCCGCCAGCGGATGGGAGTGATCCTCAAGGATGATGACTTCAAGGCCATTGGCCAGGGTGCGGAGCTGGGCGGAATTGGGGGGCAGAGTGAACATGCGGTGGAAAAATGACGATGCGGGCAGGGCCGGCCCATAACGAACAGTGAATTTCCCCGGCGGGCAAATTCAGAATGCAAATCGTGGGCGCATTCTCTCCTTCATTCGGCTCCGGGCTCCAGCCGGGCCGGGATGAAGGGCTTTTTCAGCGCCGTCTCGAGATCCACCCCATCGGAAAAATCCTCAATGTTGTCCGTCTCGTTCTTCCGGAAGTAGCCGATTTCGATGAAGTTGTAGACCATGGCGCCCACATTCTCGCTGCTGAGCACCCCCCACTCGCACATGACGAACCATGCCATGGGCCCGAACTGCTGCACGGCGAGGTCCCGCCAGCCCTGCATGAGCTCCTGGCCGGACACGTGGCGGTCTTCCCCCTCGGAGCGATCCAATATCTTGGAGGTATGCTCCAGGGTCTCACAAAGGAAGCCGTATGCCTGGGGAGAGAACCGTGAGTCCTTCCGGCAAACCTCATGCACCGCTAGCTGGAAAGCGATATAGTCCTTCATTCGTGGGGGCGGTGGCCAAGATGATGCATTTGTGCCTCAGGGTCAATTAATCCTGACCCTCATCAACGGGGGGAACTGACTGAATCCCACTCTCTCTGGATTTGGGAATCTCATTGACCGTGACACGACTACGGCAGGATTTCACGACTGCCCCAATCATCAGCACCAGGAAAATGGTGATGAGCAAATGGCGTTCCTGAGGCGAGAACATAGGTGGGTGGCGCAGGCAAGTTTCGCCATACTATGGCAGGCGAAACGTGGCAAGTGCACGGAAGGAATAGCTGCAAAAGAACGCAAAGAGCGCAAAAAGGATGGGGCGGTAGAAGGTGGCGAGCGGTAGGGACGATTCCGGTTAACCGCAAAGAGGCGCAGGGGCAAAGGACGCAGAGGATTGAGAGGATATTGGCGACCGGGTGGGTCTGAGGCTCGGAGGGGGTGGTGCCTCTCGTAGCAGAGGAGGCAGAGACGCAACGAGGGCTTGTGTAAAAAGGACGACTCTGAGGTGACCTCGCGGGCGACGCTACTTGGTTTAATCGCAAAGCAGCCAAAGGTAAGAATGTAGCCCTCTGCCAGCCAGGAAGACAGGTCTCCTGACCGGACAGCGTCCGGCGGGTTTTCCTACCCGCCCGTCCCGCACAACAAACACCTGTGGGAATGAGTTCACCCCTCCGCATCTCCGCCTCCTCTGCTTCGAAAACGCGACCACCCGCTCCCCACATCGCCTACTCAGCACCAAACCCTCCCACCTCTGCGTCCTTTGCCCCTCTGCCTCTTTGCGGTTAACCGGAAGCGTCCTCATCACTCTTCACCCCACTCCCCCTTCTCTCTTTTTGCGTCCTCTGCGTTCTTTTGCGGCCATTCCCCTCCAGCCTTGCCTGTCCCCTGACTCCATTTCCGCATTCCCAAAAACTCCGCACTTTCCACCTTCACCGTCCGCGCTACTGTCGTAACCCCTTCCGTCCCATTTTCATGAGCTCTGAACCCGCTGCCGCCCCCGCTTCCACCGCACCTCGTCTGGACTTCATCCGGGAGATCATCGCTGCGGATGTGCAGGCGGGGAAGAACGGCGGCAAGGTGGTGACCCGCTTTCCCCCGGAGCCCAATGGCTACCTCCACATCGGCCATGCCAAATCCATCACGCTGAATTTCGGCATCGCAGAAGACTTCGCGCCGAATTCCCAGTGCAACCTCCGCTTCGACGATACGAACCCCACCAAGGAGGAAACCGAGTACGTGGACTCCATCATGGAGGACGTACGCTGGCTGGGCTACGACTGGGGGAAGAATCTTTTCTACGCGAGCGACTTCTTCGGGAAGCTCTATGAATTCGCCGAGCAACTCATCACCAAGGGGCTCGCCTTCGTCTGCGACCTGAATGGGGAGCAGGTGCGCCAGTACCGCGGCACCCTCACGGAGCCCGGCAAGCCCAGTCCCTTCCGTGACCGCAGTGTGGAGGAGAACTTGGACCTCTTCCGCCGCATGCGTGCGGGTGAGTTTGAGGACGGCTCACGCACCCTCCGGGCAAAGATCGACATGGCCAGCCCGAACCTGAACATGCGGGACCCGGTCATCTACCGCATCCTCCACGCACACCATCACCGCACGGGGGACGCCTGGTGCATCTACCCGATGTACGACTACGCGCATCCTCTCTGCGATGCGCTGGAGGGTGTGACCCATTCCATCTGCACCCTGGAGTTTGAGGACCATCGCCCCCTCTATGACTGGCTGATCGCAAACGTGGATGGCCTGCCCAGCCACCCCATCCAGCGCGAGTTTTCCCGCCTCAATCTGAACTGGACGGTGATGAGCAAGCGCAAGCTGCTGCGCCTCGTGAAGGAAGGCTACGTCTCCGGTTGGGATGATCCCCGCATGCCGACCCTCAGTGGCATTCGCCGCCGTGGCTATACCCCGGCTGCCATGAAGGTCTTCAGCAAGGGCGTCGGAGTTACCAAGTTCAAGGCGCTCACTGATTACAGCGTGCTGGAGAATGCCGTGCGCGAAGATCTGAACAAGGTCTCGCTGCGCCGCATGGCCGTGCTCAAACCCATCAAGCTCGTCATCACGAACTACCCTGAGGACAAGGTGGAATTTGTAGACGTGCCGAACAATCCCGAGGATCCGAATGCGGGCACGCGCCCGGTGCCCCTCAGCCGTGAGGTATACATCGATGCGGATGACTTCGCCGAAGTGCCTCCGCAGGGCTGGCGCCGCTTCACCCACGGGGCGGAAGTCCGCCTGACGAATGCCTTCTGCGTCATCTGCACCGACATCATCAAGGACGAGTCCGGCAAGGTGGTGGAACTGCGTGGCACCTATGATGACAACACCCGCCACGGCAAGAATCCCGAAGGTCGTCCGAAGGTGAAAGCCGCCGTGCACTGGGTGAGCGCCAAGCACGCTGTCAGCGCCGAAGTGCGCCTCTATGACCGCCTTTTCACCGTGGATGATCCCGATGCGGCCGCTGGCGAAGGCGGAGACTTCATCGAGTTCCTCAATGCCAACTCCCTCGAAGTGCTGACCGAAGCGAAGCTGGAGCCCTCCATTGCGGAGGCTGGCCCCGGCGAGCATTATCAGTTCATCCGCGTGGGGTATTTCTTCGTGGATCCCAAAGACTCTTCCGCTGGCAAACCCGTGTTCAGCCGGACGGTCGGGCTGAGGGATGCATTTGCTCCGAAGAAGTGAGGTGAACCGCGGATTTCGACGTGATGCCATCACGGTGATGACGTGATGGCCGCATTTGTCGTCAAATGCCCACCCACATACCTCAGGCAAAGTGCACGATGTAGACAGCGCTCATTGCAAAGTGCTCGACGCGTGAATGCAATCCCGGCAAAAGATAAAGATCCTGCTTATCCATCAATAAGTCTGCGCCACAATTTACGGATTTTTACCTACTAAAATATTCATAACAGTTGCACGTGTTTTCCAGCACTCATAAATTTTCGCCATGTTGGATCAAAACGTGGGGGATATCGATTTGGATCAGGCCAAGTGGCGTGTGCGGCATGTGGAGGGACTTTTGCGCCATCACCGCACCAAACGCAGCCGTCCCAACTTCGCATGGCATGTCGACAAGCTGGAACTGATCGACCGGCTCAGCCACGCGCACGTCCATTTGGAGAAGGAACTGCGCAGCCTTCACACCCACTCCGGCCTCGGCGCAAGCACGACACCTCTTCCGGCGCTCTGAGCAGCGGGCAGGTGAGTTTCTGATTTTCCCATCCCATGCATGCCACGTTTCTCCGGGAACAACATCTTGAGCAGTTGAGATGGCGTATTCGCTACGTCTCGCATCTGCTGGAAGTACACCATCGCTCGCACGATCCTTCATGCCTTCGCTGGCTGGCGCAGGAAACCAATTACCTGCAGCACTTGCAGAAGGCCGAGAGGGAACTCAGGGAACACCATCCGCGTCCTCTGCCAGCAGTCGAGCAGGTGGAAGTCCTGGCGGCTTCCACTTGCGGGTAAAAGCCCAAATGTCACCGCGACCTTGTGAAAGGACGTCACGGGCCGGGCAGTTTGGTACCCCTGACCACCGACCATGGACACTCATACTCTGCAAAGATGGCTCTCTGAGCCCCGCACAGAACTGATCCAGGCGGTGGCTGAAGGTATTCGCATCCAGGTCGAGACCCTACGCGCTCGGAACATCGACTTCTACGGCTACGCCCTTCTGCCGGGTGAGCCCTATCAAATCGATAGCATCGTCGCCGTGGCCAATACCGAGGCGGACATCAAAGCGCCCCGTACGGATCGCCTTCACCGCTACTACCGATTTGGCGTCGATGAATGGGCACACTGGGATTACGACGGATTCGTGGCAGCAAATGCGCTTCTTGTGGAGGCCAACGAACACTTCAAGTCCATGCACCGCAGAGCAGAAGACAACTGCGTGATGGACGACTACGAGGTCGCCCACTCGGACGCCCTGCTTGACGCCTTGGTACAGGGACTTGAGTCAGCTCGCGCTGGTGGTGTATTTGGAGGAAGCGAGCCTTTCCTGTTGGTCTGGATTTCAGACTCAGGACATGAAATCATGATGAAGTCTGCGCGACGACTCAACTCCGCGACCGTGGCACAGGAGTTCATCGCAGAGTTTGGCTGATGTCTGCGGGACAGAAGGACAAGTCTGAAGGCCCGGACCCCTGCCACCTTTCCTCATGCCGTGCATAAGGGTTCAAACAGGGTGTCTAGCATTTGTATTTTACGCTCCCACGGCAAAATTTAGCAGGCTGCGCAGGCCAAGGCCGCTTCGCGTCACGGCTGCTGGATCATTCGTGCAAATTCCGTTCCTCCAGGCTACGCCCCAACTGACTACTGACTACTGACTACTGACTACTGACTACTGACTACTGACTACTGACTACTGACTACTGACTACTGACTACTGACTACTGACTACTG